>JBAXES010000131.1:0-8831 GCA_037140315.1 Chloroflexales bacterium | reverse complement strand
CTGTGTGGCGCAGCATCCCGCCCACCCCCGGCTCGGCCTGGATGGTCGCCCTGCTCGGGCGCGACCCGGCGCTGGGCCTGCGCGGTCGCCCCGCCGACGAGCTGTTTAAGGCCTGGCAGGGCTGGGCCGGCCAGGAGCAGGTCGCCGGCGATGAGAGCTTCCGCATCACCTTCCGGCTGGAGCCGCCCGGCGACGCCGCCTCGCCCTGGGCGCTCAGCTACCTGCTCCAGGCCACCGACGACCCGAGCCTGCTGGTGCCGGCCGCCCAGCTCTGGCGCGAGCGCGGCCACCACTTCACCTACCTCGACCGGCGCTTTGACCACCCCCAGGAGCGGCTGCTGCGCGGCCTCGGCTTCGCCGCCCGCCTGGCCCCGCCCGTCGAGCGCAGCCTGCGCGGCAAGGCCCCCGACCACGCCAGCCTGACCGTGGAGGAGGCGTTCAGCTTCCTTAAGGATGCCGCCCCGCTGCTGGAGCAGAGCGGGTTCGGCGTGCTTGTGCCCGCCTGGTGGGGCGACTCCGGCCGCCTCAAGGCCCGCGCCAAGGCCGCCCCGCGCAAGCTCAAGCGCAACGACGGCCCCGGACGCCTCAGCTTCCAGAGCATGATCGACTTCCGCTGGGAGCTCAGCGTCGGCGAGCAGCCGATCGACCGCGCCGAGTTCGAGCGCCTCGTCGAGCTCAAGCAGCCCCTCGTCCAGGTGCGCGGCGAGTGGGTGGTGCTCGACCCCGAGCAGGCCCGCAAGGCGATGGATCTGTTCACCAAGGGCGGCGAGCTGAGCATGTCTGAGCTGCTGCGCATGGGCCTCGGCGGCATCTCCGACGGGCTGCCGCCCGGCCTGGCCTTCGGCGGCGTGGACGCCGAGGGCGACCTGGGCGCGCTCCTGCGCGACCTGTCCAACACCGAGCTGATTGAGGCGCTGCCGCAGCCGGAGGCCTTCGAGGGCACCCTGCGACCCTACCAGCTGCGCGGCCTGGCCTGGATGGCCTTCATGCGCCGCTTCGGCATGGGCGCGTGTCTGGCCGACGATATGGGACTCGGGAAGTGCCTCCTGGGATCAAGTCTGATCTACGTGAACGGCACGCTCAGGCCCGCCGAGCAGCTCTGGGAGCAGTTCGCCGGCGCGACGACCTTCGATGGCGAGGGCTTCTGGGCCAAACCAGCGGCGTCGCTCCAGGTCAACGCTATCGAGGCAGCTACTGGCAAGATTGTCCCTGCCCAGGTGGAACGCCTCTATCGCCAGCGGATCAGCGAGTCCCTGCGCACGGTCAGGCTTGAAGACGGGAGCAGCATCACGATCACCGGTCGCCACCAGCTGCTTACCAGCCGGGGCTGGACGAATGAGCTAGGCCCCGGCGACTACGTCTGCGTCCCTGCGCGCCTTTGTTGGCAGGGCGCCCCGGCGGATCTCGATCTGATCAAGCTGCTTGCCTGGCAGATCGCCGAGGGACATGAGGATCGTCGGCAGGCTCAGGTAACGCTCACTCAAGCTGACCAGCCGCTTCTGAAGGATCTGTTGGCGACGCTCGGGGCCGTCGGCGAGCGGTACGGCCTGAAGTTGAATCAACCTGCTATCTACGCATATCCAGATAAGGCAGCCTACCTGCGCTGGACAAGCCGCGCCTACGAGCGATTTCTCGTCGAGCACGGCTACCAGTGGGGCATGCGCTCAGCAGAGAAAGCGATCCCCGACCTGGTGATGCAGGCCAATGACGAGGGTGTACGGGTCTTTCTGCGCAACTACTTCGACGCGGAGGCATCGGTCGTCACAAGTATGACCAGCATCGAGATTGCCTCGGCCTCGGCGCTGCTGATGCAGCAGCTTGTCGTCCTCCTGCGTCGGCTTGGCATATGGATGCGCGTCGCGCAGAAGCGCAAGCGGGCCACAAACGGCTCCGGCATCTACCGCACCTACCAGATCGGCGTGATCGGCGGCAACTCGGCGCGCCGATTCCTGCACGAGGTCGGATTTGGCATCGCGGCCAAGCAGCGGCTGCTTGAGCAGATCTGCGCCAGCACAGCGAACACGAATGTTGAGGGCGTCCCCGCATCTACACTGGTCGCGCACAGCGTTCGTGCGTCGGGCCTGCCGGTGCGGATGTTTGGCATGCACAACACGGTCTATCTGAATGGCTCGCAGCAGTTCTCACGCCAGAGTCTCGCGCGTGTCCTCGCGGGGATGGACGGTATCCTCAGCGGCGAGGCTGAAGAGCAGTACCGTCAGAAACCGGCCTCGAAGTGGACGGCCAGCACGCTAACGGCATTCGCCCAGCTTGACAGGAAAGGGCTTAACGCCTCGCGCCAGCAGCTCCAGCAGCTTCTCGACCAAGAGGTGCATTTCTGTCGGATCAAGTCGGTGGAAGTGCATATGCACGAGGGCTGGGTCTACGACCTGGAGGTGACAGAGCATCATAACTTCATTGCTAACAACATCGTCTGCCATAATACGGCAGAAGCGATCGCCCTGTTCCTACACGACAAGAAGATCGCCCCCGCCGCCGGGCCGACCCTGCTGGTCTGCCCGACATCGGTGGTGGGCAACTGGCAGCGCGAGCTGACCCGCTTCGCGCCCTCGCTGCGCGTCCACATCCACCAGGGCGCCGAGCGCCGCCGCGGCGATGAGCTGGAGCAGGTGGCCGCCGACCACGACGTGGTGATCACCAGCTACCCGCTGCTCGCCCGCGACCGCGAGGCGCTCACGACGATGGACTGGCGCCTGGCCGTGCTCGATGAGGCCCAGAATATCAAGAATAGCGAGACCCGCCAGGCCCAGGCGGCGCGGGCGATCAAGTCCGACGGCCGGCTGGCCCTCACCGGCACCCCGGTTGAGAACCGCCTGACCGAGCTGTGGAGCATCATGGCCTTCCTTAACCCCGGCTACCTCGGCGGTGAGACCGAGTTCCGCCGCAGCTTCGCCCGCCCGATCGAGCGCGCCGGCGACGCCGATGCCGCCGCGCAGCTGCGCCGCCTCACCGCCCCCTTCATCCTGCGCCGCCTGAAGACCGACCGCAGCATCATCAGCGACCTGCCCGATAAGCTGGAGATGAAGGTCTTTGTGCCGCTCACCCAGGAGCAGGCCACGCTCTACGAGGCCACCGTGCGCGACGCCCTGAGCCAGATCGAGGGCGCCGACGATGAGGGCGAGAAGGCCCGGCGGCGCGGCCTGGTGCTGGCGATGCTGACCAAGCTCAAGCAGATCTGTAACCACCCGGCCCACTTCCTGAAGGACGGCTCGGCCCTCGACGACCGCTCGGGCAAGCTGGCCCGCCTCGACGAGATGCTGGAGGAGGTACTGGCCGCCGACGACCGGGCGCTGATCTTCACCCAGTTCGCCGAGATGGGCGGGCTGCTCCAGGTCCACCTGAGCGAGCGGCTCGCCTCCGAGGTGCTCTTTCTACACGGCGGCACTCCGGCCAAGGCCCGCGACGGCCTGGTGCGGCGCTTCCAGGCCCCCGAGGGGCCGCCGATCTTCATCCTCTCGCTCAAGGCCGGCGGCGTGGGTCTGAACCTCACCAGGGCCTCTCACGTCTTCCACTTTGACCGCTGGTGGAACCCGGCCGTGGAGGACCAGGCCACCGACCGGGCCTTCCGCATCGGCCAGACGCAGAACGTGCAGGTGCACAAGTTTGTCTGCGGGGGCACCCTCGAGGAGAAGATCGACGAGATGATCGAGGGCAAGCGCGCCCTGGCCGCCCAGGTGCTCGGCGCCGGCGAGGCCTGGCTCACCGAGCTGAGCACCGCCCAGCTGCGCGAGCTGGTGGCCCTGCGGCGCGACGCCGAGGGATAGCTGCCCGACCGATATGAGGTGGAAGGGCGCAGCAGCGTCACGCCGCTGCGCCCCAACGGTACACTACCGGAGGTGACCTATGCCCCGTCCCCGCCGCAAAGGCAGCAGAAATAGCGAGAGCTGGCCGGAGCGCCGCCCGCGCATCCCCGCCGACGGGATCAAAGCGAAGAGCCAGCGCGGCGAGTTCGGCGAGTCGTGGTGGGCCAAGCGTTGGATCAGCGTGCTTGAGGGCCTCGGCTTCGGCAGCCGGCTCACCCGCGGTCGCAGCTACGCCCGCAACGGCTCTGTGCTGAGCATCGACATTGCATCCGGCCAGGTGGCCGCGCGGGTGCAGGGCTCGCAGCGCGCGCCCTATAAGGTCACGATCGCGATCATCCCGCTGTCGCGGGCGCAGTGGGAGCAGGCCACCGCCGCGATGTCCGAGCAGGCGATCTTCGCCGCCAAGCTCCTGGCCGGCGAGATGCCCCAGGAGATCGAGGAGGCTTTCGCGGCGGCGGATGTCGACCTTTTCCCGGCGCACTCCGGCGACCTGGTGACGACCTGCTCGTGTCCGGACTTCGCCAACCCCTGCAAGCACATCGCCGCCGTCTACTTTCTGCTCGGCGAGCGCTTCGACGAGGACCCCTTCCTGATCTTCGAGCTGCGCGGGCGCAGCAAGGATCAGATCATCGCCGCCCTGCGCGCCCGCCGGGCCGAGGCGACCGAGCCGATCAGCGTGTCCGTGGCCCCCGTCGAGCCTGTGCCCTCCCTGGCTGATATGATCGGCTCCTTCGACGAGATCGGCGCCGAGCTTGCCCACCTGACGCCCCATATCGTCGCCCCTGAGGTGGAGACGGCCCTGCTGCGCCGCTACGGGCCGCCCCCCGGCGAGAGCGAGCTCGCTTTGCGCAATATCTACCGCGCCCTCAGCCGGGCGGCGGTCGAGCGGATCTTCCGCGAGGGTTAGAGGGCCGCAGGCCCTCGATAGTAGTCATATATTTGGTTGACATTGCCAGCGAAGCTGGCAATGTCAACCAAATATATGTAGGTTTTAGGGCGGCAGCCCTAAAGAGGCGCGTGCGCCTCGTAGACCACCCGCCGCGCGTCGGGTGGCGCGGGCTCCCACGTCGGCGTGCGCCGCGTCGCCACCCGCAGCCCGGCCGCGTCCAGGGCCGCCTCCACCTCCGCGTCGCTCCAGGCGCGCTCCTCGTGGCTCTCCTCGTCTCGCCACCAGCGGTCGATCTCGCGCACAAACCAGACGATCCGGCCCCTGGCGATGCGCCGCTCAGCGTCGTAGCTCAGCCGGTTGTAGACCATCATATCCGGCGAGTCGAAGACGACCTGGTCGGTGTCGTCCCAGTTGTTGAACTCGTGGGCGGTGTTAAGGTCGAATACAAACCGACCGCCGGGGCGCAGCAGGCGGGCCGCGCCCGCGCAGCAGGCGGCCAGATCATCGTCGCCGGTGAGGTAGTTCAGGCTATCGTACAGGCACGTGATCAGATCGAAGGAGGCCGGGCGGAGCGCGCTGCGCGCCGCGGACCGCTGTCCCAGGCGGCGGATATCGGCGGCCACCCAGCGCACCGGCACGCCGCGATCGCGGGCGCGGGCGCGGGCGATCCGCAGCATCGCCCGCGAGCGATCCACGCCCACCACCCGCGCCCCGGACGCAGCCAGGGCTAGGGCGGCGGCCCCCGTGCCGCAGGCCAGATCGAGCGCGCGGCGCGGCTGCTCTGGCAGCGACCCCAGAATACGCGCCGTCAGGCTCTCGGCGAAGGCCCCCTGGCCGATCGAGTCGTAGATCGGGGCGTAGGACTCGTAGATGCTCAATCGCCTCCGGCGGGGTGTGGGGGCCGCAGGCCCCCGAATGCTGAACATTCACATAGCTGGTTGAGGTTGCCAGCGAAGCTGGCAACCTCAACCAGCTATGTGTGCGTTTTCACGCCTGAAAAAAGACGTAGCGCCAGTAGCCGAGCGTGGCGCTCAGAGCGCCGAGAAGATCCAACGACGGGGTGAGTGCCGGCGAGCCATACGCCCGCAGGCCCTGGTCGTGCGCGACCTTCAGGCTCAGCAGCTGATCGGCCGGGGCGCTCACCACCAGCAGGCTCTGTGCGCCGCCGTCGCGGGCTGCGGCCAGGGCGTCGAGCAGCGATTCGCCCTCGGCGAGGACACTGAGGGCCGACTGGGGCAGCCCACGGGCGAGCAGGTCGGCCCTGGCCTGCCCGCGCCCCGGCCCGGCTAGGGCCACCTGAACCGCGTAGCCCCGGTGGTAGAGGTCGAAGCTGTGGTCGATCAGGGCGGCGGGCGGCAGATCTGGCGCGATCACCAGCAGCAGATCGGCGCTGCGCGTCTCGTCGCGTTGGGCCTGGATGGCGATCGCGGCGGCGGCGACCCCGACCCCGGCCAGGGCGAGGATCAGCAGGAGCGAGGCAAGTCGCGCCAGCTGAGCGCCCGCCGCATGCCACCTCGCGCGATGGAGCAGCGCCCTCATTTCGTCACCGTCCTTATCGGTGTGCGGGGCGGGGGGCACTTGCTGAGCTCGGTGCGCTGCTGAAGATCGGTGATCAGCTGGCGCAGGTGCGTCGCGTCGAAGGGCTTGGAGACAACCTCGTCCGCCCCGCGCATACGGGCCTCGCCGGCGCTGATCTGCTCGCCCCAGCCGGTGATCAAGATCGTCATCAGGTCGGGGTGCGCCGCGCGGGCCAGGGCGATCAGATCCCACCCCGACATCTCTGGCATGCCGAGGTCGGTGCAGAGCAGGTCGAAGCGCTCAGCATCAAGCAGCTTGATCGCCCCGTGGCCCGAGGCCACATCTACCACATCGTGGCCGACCCGGCGCAGGATCTGCACCAGCACCCGGCGCACCGCCTCGTCATCCTCTACCACCATAATGCGCATCGGGCGGGCGGACGCCGCCGGCGCTGGCGCGGGGCGTGTCGGCGCGCGTGTGGCTAGTCGGCGCACCGGTATGCGCACCTGGAATGTGGCCCCGTGCCCGGGCGCGCTCTCGACGCTGATGCTGCCCTGGTGGCGCTGCACAATGCCGTAGGCCATGGCCAAGCCCATGCCGGTGCCGTTAGCGCCCTTGGTCGAGAAGAAGGGGTCGAAGATGCGCTGCCGCACCTCGGCGTTCATGCCTACGCCGTTGTCGGCCACCTCGATCAGGGCCGTGGGGGCATCGTCGTGCAGCAGCTCCGTGCGCAGGCGCAGCTCGCCGCCGTTCGGCATGGCGTCCAGGGCGTTGAGGATCAGGTTCGTCACCAGGTCGCGCAGGGCCGGGCCGTCGCCCACCATCGGCGGCAGATCGCCAAGGGTGCGGACGATCCGCATCTGGAGCCCGCGGCTCTGTATGCTATCGCGCCAGCGCGGTCGGGTGATCGCCAGACTCTCAACGACAATGTCGTCGAGCCGCACCTCTTCGTCCGGCAGCGTGCGGTTCGTCTGGGCGAAGTTCTGCAGGCGGCGCACCGCCGCAGCGCCATCGTGGGCCGCCCGCTCGATGATCCGCAGCCCCTCGGTCATCGCCGGCTCCGCCGTCTCGTCGATCAGGATCTGGGCGTGGCCGAGGATGCTCGCCAGCAGGTTGTTGAAGTCGTGGGCGACGCCGCTGGCCAGCTCGCCCAGGGCGCGCAGCCGCTCGCTGTGCAGCAGCTGCTCCTGGGTGCTGCGCAGCTCATTGTAGCGCTGGATGTTCGCCAGCGCCACCGCCACCTGCCCCGCCAGCGACTCTGTCAGGTAGACGTCGCTCTGATTAAAGCCGCCGCTGATGGTGCTCTCGATGTCAATGACGCCCAGGATGTTGTCGCCGTGCCGGATCGGCACGACGAGCTCGGAGCGCGTGGCGCTCAGGCTCGTAATCTCGGTGTAGCGCGCGTCCTGAGTTACATCGTTCACCAGCAGCGTCTCGCCATGGCGGGCGGCCCACCCGGTGAGGCCGTGCATCATGCTGTAGCTCCCGAACTCGCCGAAGTCGGCCACATCATTCACAATGCCCCGGGCCGCCTTCAGCACCAGCCGATCTCCCTCTGCCAAACTGATCCCCACCTGGTAGTACCCGAATGTGCGGTGCAGCAGATCCGCCACCGCACCGAGCAGTATGTGCACATCGTTGATGGCGCTCAGCTGATCGCTCATCTGGTGGAGCACCTGGAGCTGGCTGGCCCTGGCCTTGGCCTCGCGCAGCAGCCGGGCGTTATTGATCGCGACCGCTATGTGGTCGCCAAACATCTCGGCCACCTGCACATCGGCGTCGCCGAAGGCGTTGGGCGTCCACTTGTCGATCGTCATCACCCCGATGGCGGCCCCGTTGACCACCAGGGGCACACCGATCCACGCCCGGATGATCTCGCTGTCTGGCACGTCCTGCCAGTCCGGGATCTGCCTGACGTCGGGGATGTAGGCGGTGCGGTGGCTGTGATCGAGCAGCCAGGCGGGCGAGCCCGGCCCCATCGCGAGCACGATGGTGATGTCGCGATCAAAGCGGTAGCCGCGCCCGGCCACCAGCCGGGCGTACTGCCCATCGTGGAACAGAAAGACCCCGGCAGAGTCGTAGGCCACAAAGCGGGCCAGCTGCTCAAGGATGTAGTCCAGCACCCGCTCCTGGTCGATCATCGCGTTGCAGGCGTTGGCCAGATGGCTAAGGGCGGCCGTCAGGTCGCGTGAGCGCTGCTCGCGTATGCCGGCGTAGCGCAGGGCTGATGCGGTGGCCGCGTTGGCGATCGCGATTGCGGCGTGGCTGGCGAAGATTTCGATCACCTGAGACACGGCGGGGCTGAACTGTGCGGTGCTGTATCGCCGGGCCAGGTTGAGCGCGCCGAGGGTGCGGTTGTGGACACGCAGCGGCAGCGAGAAGAGCATCTTCTGCTTGTCGGGTATGATCTGCTTGTAGCGCGGGTCGCTGGCCGGATTCACCACCTGGACCGACTGACCGTGAAGCACCGCCCAGCCGGCGATCCCTTCACCAACCCGCAGCCGTAGGCTGTCACAGATCTCCTGGTCAACACCCCTCGACGCGACAATGTATGGTGGACCCCTTTGTCAAGACACTAAAGCGAGCAGTTTTCCGTTCGGGTG
>JBAXES010000130.1:0-8834 GCA_037140315.1 Chloroflexales bacterium | reverse complement strand
CCCCTGGTCGCTGATCCGGATCTCCAGCTTCTCGCCGTCGATCTCGAAGACCACCGCGACCAGCTTGCTAACCTCGCCATGGTTGCCGTGGTCGATCGCGTTATTCACCGCCTCGCTGATCGCCAGCTTCAGGTCCTCCACGCGCTCGCCCGAGAATCCGAAGGCTGTGCCAACCTCGGCGGCGCTGGCCCGCACGACGCGCTCAAAGATCGGGTGCGAGGGGATGCTAAGCTCTATGCGCTGCATGTGGCCCCCTGTCTCGCTGTGTGGTTGCGCGCCGCCTGGGCGCACTACCACAATAACAGACGGCAAGAACCAGCGGCGCATCACACGCGAGGCGTGAGACGCCCGATCATGCCTCACGCCTCGCGTGTGATGCGCCCCACGCCCGATGCCTCACGCCTCACCGAGGCCTAGTTGTCGCTGCCGTGGGCTGTGTGCGTCGCCGCGGGCCGCTGACGCCCGCGAGCGCATCGCTCTGGCGGGCGAGGTGGTCGTAGCGTCGCAGGTAGGCCTTGCCGAGCGAGGTGTTGCCGATCTGGAGGTAGCAGGCCCCCAGGTAGTAGAGCGCCTGGGCGTGGCGCGGGTTGCGCCGCAGCACCTTCTCGAAGAGCGGGATGGATCGGCCCGGCTCGCTCAGCTCTTTATAGCACAGGCCGAGCATGAAGTTCGTCTCCACGTCGTCCGGCCAGTGCTCGAGCACATTCGCGAACTCGTTGGCCGCCAGGTCGAAGCGGCTGCGCCGCACATACATGTAGCCCAGGTCGTAGCGCAGGGAGTGGGCGTTCGGTGCCAGCTCAACCGCCTTGCGCCATGCGGCCAGGGCCCAGCTCTCGCGGCCGAGCACATTGTAGATGAAGCCGAGCAGGTAGTTGGCCTGCGGGTCGTTCGGCAGGAGCTGCACGGCGCGCTCGAAGGCGCGGGCGGCGGCCGGGTTCAGGCCCATATCGTAGAGCAGCTTACCAAGATTCAAGAAGAGCGCCCCGTTGCCGGGGTTCAGCCGGGCGCACTCGAAGAGCAGGTCGTAGGCGTGCTTGGGCCGCTTGAGCAGGCGCAGCACCGCGCTCATGCGCAGGCGCACGTTGGCATAGTGCTTGTCCTGGGGCGGAACCTGGCCGTACTCGTCGAGCGACTCGTCCCAGCGGCGCTGGCGGGCCAGGAGATTGCCCAGCAGGTAGCGGGCCTGATACTCCTGGGGCCGCCACTGGAGCAGGGCGCGGTAGATCCGCTCGGCCTCCTCCTCGTAGCTCTGCGACTTCAGGGCCTGGCTCAGCCGATAGTACCACTGGGCGACCTCTGAGTCGGAGCGGCTCACCAGCGGGTTCTCATAGGCCCCCGTGTCGGGCGAGATGAAGCTCGGCTCGACGCGCAGGGCCTCGGCGAAGCACTTCTGCGCCAGCTCGTGGGCACCGTGGCTCTGGTGCATCAGCCCCATGTAGTAGCGCGGCTCGGCGGCCTGCGGGCGGGCGCTGCAGGCGTTGTTATAGTGGATGTAGGCCCGGCCGGCGTCATCGATCTTCTGGTAGCAGCGGCCCAGGGCGAAGTGCGCCTCGTAGAGGCTCGGGTTATGATCCAGAGTCTCGCGGAAGGCGGCGATCGCCCGGTCGATCTGGCCGCGGGCGGCGAAGGCCACGCCCAGGTTGTAGTGGGCCTCGGCCAGCTGGTGATCGGTCTGCACCGCCTCCAGGTACTCGCGCAGCGAGCTCTCCCAGTCGTCCTGGAAGGCCAGGGCGTTGCCGATATAGAGGTAGATGATCGCGCGCTCGCGCTCGAAGATCTGCGCCTGCTCCTCGCCGTCCACATAGGCGGCGATCAGTGCGGCCTTAAAGTGTTCGATCGCCTCGGCGTAGGCGGCCCGCAGGTATGATCGCATGCCCTGGCTAAACGCCGCCCCCAGGCGCGTGCCGGTCATAAACCGCTCGCTGCCGACGAAGGTGTCGAGGTCGAGGGGCATAAAGTGTAGCTGGTCGTTCGCAGCCATAGGATTCTCCGAATCACCCGCTCGTTTCCCAGGCTTGCCCAGGTTCCATACTATAGCACGCCGGATTAACCATAGTGTATAACGGTCTTGTCACACCCGGTAGTCTTCTAGCGCCAGGCGTAGCTGCTGGTTGAGCTCGCGGGCCAGCCCGCGACCGAGGCTCGCCTGGGCTTGCCGCATAACCTCGGGCAGGCCGGCGATCCACGCCTCAGCGTTGGCGTCGGACAGGGGGGCCAGGTGCTGCTCCCAGAGCAGGGCCGCAGGCTCTGCGCCCAGCACATCCTCTGCGATGCTGCGCAGCTCGGCCCCCAGGTGCGTGAGCCGTCGGCGCAGCACCACCACCGTCACATCGTCACTCTGGAGCGCCGAGCCGGCCCACGCGCGCAGCTCATGCAGCATGCACGCCACCATGGCCCGCGGCTTGAGCTGGCGGTTCGCGGCGATCAGCGCCTCCAGGCGCTCGTAGGTGAAGATCTCGCCGACCGCGTTCTCGGCCTCGAGCACCCCGTCGGTGTAGAGCACCACGCTGTCGCCCGGCCCGAGCCACGCCCTGGCCTCGCGGTAGTCGCTGTCGGCGTCTACGCCCAGCGGTAGCCCCGAGATCTCGATCTCGCTGACTGCGCCGTTGACGAGCAGCGGGAAGGTGTGCCCCGCGTTGGCCAGGTGCAGATCGCCGCGGGCGGTGTCGAGCCGGGCGTAGAGCATCGTCACCATGCCCTGCGGGATCTCGCTCAGCACCCCGCGGTTGACGGCGGCCAGGGTGCTGGCCGGCTCCCCGCCGCGCCGGGCCTCGTGCCGGAAGACGGTGCGGGCCACGGCCATACGCAGCGCTGCCGGCAGCCCTTTGCCGCTCACATCCCCGATCATGATCCCCTGGATGCTGCCGCCGAGGGTTAGGAAGTCGTACAGATCGCCGCCAAGATCGCGCGCCGGCAGCGAGATCGCCGCCAGCTCCCAGCCGATCAGGTGCGGCGCCGCCTCCAGCAGCAGGCCCTGCTGGATGTCGCGGGCCATCTGTAGATCTTGTTCGAGCTCGGCGGTTCGGCGCTGCTGCTCGTCTGTGCGTGCCTGGGCGCCCGGGTCGACCGGGGCGGCCTTGGGCCGCGCACGCCGACACCGGCCGATCTGGGCGGATGTCCGGTGGCCGAGGATCGAGATCCAGGTTGTGTGGCTGCGGCGTCGATCCATGGTTATACCAACGTAGATGCTAAACGGAGTCCTCACCCCTCGATGCTCCCCCGGCGCTCAATGCCATCAGGTACATTCGACACGTCTCAGCCAGCCACCCGATGGCCACCCCATCGATCAGTTCGTCGGGCGGGTGGCCGGCGAGCTTCTGGATGGTATTGCGGTACTCGCGCAGGGCGGCCGCGGGCCGGTCGATCTGGCGGTAGCACTCCGCGAGGTGGAATGAGATCAGCGGCGCCGCTGTGTCGAGGTAGCGCGCCCGCTCAAGCTGGCGGATGGCCTCGGCGGGCTGGCCCTGCCGGGCGTAGATCTGGCCGATCAGCAGGTGCGCCTCGGTGGTGAGCGGGTCGAGCTCCAGCGCCCGGCGGGCCTCGGCCGTCGCAAGATCCAGATCGCCGCGGTTCGCGTGCGCCCGCGCCGCCAGGGCCATGATCTGCGGCGCCCGCTCTCCGCGCAGCGCCGCGGTGTGGAGCAGATCTAATGCCACATCACCCTGCCCCGAGTCGATCAGCGCCCGCCCGCGATCTGCGATCTCGGCGTCGTCTGGGCGGGCGGTCGCCGGGGCGGCGCCGGCGCGCCCAGCGCGCGCCGGATGTCCGGCTGATAGGGTAGGCAGCGGCGCGGTGGGCGGGGGTGCTCCGCGCTGCGACTCTTTATAGTAGATGTATGTCCCGCCCACCTCGCGCCAGCGAAAGCGGCTAAAGATGTTCCAGAGCGTCTCGGAGAACCCTAGGAACAGGGCCCCACCCTCGGCGAGGACGTCGTAAAACTGCCCCATCAGCGCCCGGCACGTCTCGAGCTGAAAGTAGATCGTCACATTCTGGCAGAGGATCACATGGACGCCGATCAGCTCGGGCGGGATCGGGTCGAGCAGGTTGCGTCGCTCGAAGCGCACCATCTGGCGCAGCGGCTCGCTCACGGCCAGGCCGTCGGCGCCGTGCGGGGTGAAGAAGCGCCCGCGCTGCGTCTCACTCAGGCTGCCGAGGGTGCGCCCGCGGTAGACGCCGGCCCGCGCACGCGCCAGGGCCGACTCGCTCAGGTCGCTGCCCAGGATCTGGATCGGGCGTGGCGACGGGCTGCCGAGGGCCTCGCTGGCCGCGATGGCGATCGAGTAGGCCTCCTCGCCGGTCGCGCAGCCGGCGCTCCAGATCCGGATGGGCGCGCCGGGCGGCAGGCGGCGGTGCAGGTCGGGCAGGACAGCCTCGCGCAGGGCGGCCATATGCGGGCGGTTGCGGAAGAAGACCGTCTCGTGGTTGACGAGTAGCTCGGCCAGCGCCTGTACCTCGTCGCGACCGGCGGGGCCGGCCAGGTGCGCGGCGTAGCCGCGTGCGGACTGCCCGCGCGCGGTCGCGCGGCGCGACACCGCGCTGCGCAGCGCCTGCTGCCGTGAGTCGTCGAGGTAGACCCCGCAATAGCCCGCGAGCAGATCGCGCAGGGCGGCGAGCTGCTTGGTGCTGACATCCTCGGCTGTGGCGATGGGCTGGCTCACACGCGGCGCTCCCGCTTTCTACTATGGGCCGTCAGGGCCGCAGCGATCTTGTCGGGGGGGAGCACCGCATGCACGGCATCTAGCTCAATGGCGGCCTTCGGCATGCCGAAGATCGTGCAGGTGGCCTCATCTTGGGCGATGGTGTAGCCGCCAGCGCGGCGGATGGCGCGCATGCCCTGGGCGCCGTCGCGGCCCATGCCGGTGAGCAGCACGCCGGTGGCGGCGGGGCCGCAGATCGCCGCCGCCGACTGCATGGTGATGTCGATCATCGGGTGTGGGATGAGCAGCGGCTGCGCGCTGAGCTCCACCCTGCCGTCGCTCGTGAGCACGAGGTCGAACCTGTCGGGCGCGACGATCACCTGGCCCGGCTGAATGCTTGCGCCGGCCTCGGCTATGCTGATCGGTATCGCTGAGCTGAGCGCCATCCACTCGACCATCCCCGCGCTGAAGCCCTGGGCGATGTGCTGCACCACCAGCACCGCTGCGGCGTAGTCGGCGGGCAGGTCGGCGAGGATCTGCCGCACCACCCGTGGGCCGCCAGTGGAAGCGCCGATCACCACGACGGTGAATGGTGAATGCTGAATGGGGAATGGGGAATGGGGAATGCTGAATGCTGAATTGGACGATCCTGCGGCTACCGGAGCTGGCTGCCGCAATAATTCAGCATTCCCCATTCCCCATTCCCCATTATTCTTCCGCCGCCCGCGCAGGTGGGTCACCACCCGCACCTTGGCCAGCAGCTTGATCTTCTGCACCAGGGCGATCTGCGCCCGCTCCAGGTCGGCGCTGCTGCTGATCTCGGGCTTCTCCATCACATCCAGGGCCCCGGCACCGAGCATCTGGAACGTGATGTCGATGTCGTAGCGGGACAGCGAGGCGGTGAGTACCAGGATGGGGGTGGGCTGGTAGGCCATGATCTGGCGGGTCGTCTCAACGCCGTCCATCACCGGCATGCGCACATCGAGGGTGATCAGATCGGGCCGCAGCTCGGCTGCACGGGCGATGGCCTCACGCCCGTCGGCGGCCTCGCCCACGACGGCCAGATCGGGGTCGCCTTCTAACATGCTGCGAATCAGCCGTCGCATCATTGCCGAGTCGTCGACGATCAGGATGCGCAGCGGCTGGCTCATATTACATCTCTAGGATCATCTTGACGCGGTTCGGCAGGTTGAGCAGGTCGATATCTTTGTTCAGGTAGTCGTCCACCCCGGCCTCGAAGGCGGCGTGCTTGTCATCGCTTGAGGTGAGCATAATGATCCGCAGGTCATCGAGCAGCGGGTCGCCGCGCAGGCGGCGGCAGACCTCGTAGCCGTCAATGCCGGGCATCTGCACATCGAGCACCATCAGGTCGGGCACCTCGCTGGCGATCGCGATCAGGGCGTCTTCGCCGCTATGGGCGAGGCGCACCTGGAAGCCGAACATCTCTAGCCGGAGCTTGACGATATCGGTGACGAGCTTGCTGTCGTCGACGACGAGTATCTTTCCTGGCATGGCGTCCTCATGGTGCCCGGCTCTCAGCTAGCCTGTGGGCTGAAAGGGAGCGTGATCGGTCGGCCTACGGGGGGCGGCTAGGGCTCAGGGCCAAGGAGTTGCCGGATCACCTCAAGCAGGCTGCCCTGGTCGAACTGGCTTTTGACGATGTACGCCTGGGCACCAGCCTCAAGACCACGGCGGCGGTGATCTTCGGAGGCCAGGCTGGTGATCAGCACCACGGGGAGTTCGTGTAGCGCGAGCTCGCTGCGGATGCGCTCTGTAAGCAGGAATCCATCGACGCGCGGCATCTCGACATCGCTCACCACGAGATCGTAGGCTTGCGCACGTAGTTTGTCAAGGGCGTCGGCCCCGTCAGTCGTCGCCGTCACCTCATAGCCGGCTGACTGGAGGATGCTGCGGATCAGCTCGCGGGTGGTGAAGCTGTCGTCGCACACCAGCAGGCGTGGCCGGCGGCGCGGGGCCGGCGCGGGGCCAGTTGTGGCGGGCCGCGTGCTGCCGGCGCCCTGGATGAGGGCCAGGGGGTTGAGCAGCAGCACCAGGCTGCCGTCGCCGAGCTGGATGGCCCCGCTGTAGCTGCGCTGCCGGCCCAGGATCGACCCGAGGGGCTTCACCACCGCCTCGCGCTCGTCGAGGAGCGCGTCCACCTGCAGCGCCAGCAGGCGCTGGGGGCTGCCCACGAGCACGGCGGGGGCGCGCTCGCCCCGCCCGAGGGGCGTCGCAGCGGAGAGGCCCAGCAGCTCGGCCATTGTCCGCACCACCACGTCACGCCCATCGATAGCTACGGTTGGCTGGCCCTCGATGCTGCGCAGCTGGCTGCGCTGAATCCAGATCGCCCCCTGGCAGCCGCTGGCGGGCAGGGCGAAGCTCGTAGCTCCCACGCGCACTAGCAGCACCCGCGTGGTCACCAGGGTCAGCGGGAGGGTCAGGATGATCTGGGTGCCCTGCCCCAGCTGCGACTCGACGAGCACCTGGCCGCTCAGCTCGCTGATGTTGGAGCGCACCACATCCATGCCGACGCCCCGGCCAGAGATGTCCGTGACCATCGTCGCGGTGGAGAACCCAGGCCGGAAGACGAGGTCGAGGGCCTCGGGGTCGCTCATGCGGGCGGCCTCCTCCGCGCGCAGCATGCCCAGGCGCACGGCCCGCTCGCGCAGGTGGGCCGGGTGCATCCCGCGCCCGTCGTCGCTGATCGTCACGCGCACCTCGCCGCCCAGGGCCTCGGCGATCACCACGACGCTGCCCACCTCCGGCTTGCCGGCGGCGGCGCGCTCGGCCGGCGGCTCGATGCCGTGGTCTATGGTGTTGCGCACCAGGTGCAGCAGCGGGTCTTGGAGCAGCTCAAGCACCTTCCGGTCGAGCTCGACGGTCTCGCCGCGCAGCTCGATCTTCGCTGCCTTGCCCGCGCCCTCGGCGATGTCGCGCACGACCCTGGGCAGCCCGCCGTAGATCGTGGCGATCGGGATGAGCCGGGCGGCCATCACCTCCTGCTCCAGGTCGCGCACGAGCAGGTCGCTCTGCCCGACATGGCGCCCGAGGTGATCGGCCTGGCGCTGCACGATGCCCTGGAGCTGGGATGTGAGACCCTGGACGGCGGCCAGCCGCCGGTCGAGCGCGTGGCGCTGCCCGGCTGAGAAGCGCAGGCCGCCGAGCTCGCCCTCAAGCTCCTGGACGGCCCGCTCGTGCCGGCGGGCGATCTGGCGCAGGGCCGCGATCTCCTCGGCGTGGTTGGCGAGCACCTGCTGGCCGAGCATCAGCTCGCCGGCGAGGTTGAGCATGCGGTCGAGCCGATCGACCCGCACGCGGACGGTGCGCGACCCCGGGGCGCGCGGCGCGGGGGCGTCGGGCGGGATGTTCAGGTAGTTGGCGGCGTATTCGGCGATCTGCTTGAAGATCGGGGCCGCCGTCTGCCCGCCGTAGTAACCTTCCTTCGGCTCGTCCAGGAACACGGCCACACACAATTCCGGGTTGTCCGCCGGGAAGAAGCCGATGAACGAGGAGAAGTATTTGGCAGCCTTGCCGCGCAGGTAAACGACTTTGCCCGTCGCGTCCTCGACGGCCTTTTGCGCCGTGCCGGTCTTGCCGGCGGCGACATAGTTCTCCAGGGTGGCCTTTTCGGCGGTGCCCTCGGGGGACACCACGCGTTTGAGGGCCTGGATCATGTCCTTGGCGGCCTGCTCCTTGAGGACCGTCCGGATGGGTTGCGGCGACATCTTGATGACCACCGCGCCCTCGCGGTCCTCGAGGTGGTCCACCAGCATGGGCCGCATGAGCACGCCATGGTTGGCGATGGCGCACATGGCCATGACCATCTGCAGGGGCGTGACGGCGACTTCCTGGCCCATGGGGATGCGGGTGATGGAGAGCTTGGTCCAGTTCTTGACGGGATGGGCCAGGCCCCGCTGCTCGCCCAGGAGCGGGATGCCCGTCTCGGCCGCAACGCCGAAATTGATCATGTGCCCGTAAAGCGCGTCGGGCCCCAGCTTGAGGCCGATCTTGGCCGCGCCGATGTTCGACGAGTGCATGATGACGTCCTGCACGGCGAGCCAATCCCAATGCTCATGCGCGTCGTGCAACGGCTTGCCCGCGTAGATCCACAGCCCATGCTCGCAGAAGACCTGGTCCTGCAGGGTGACGAGGCCGTCGTTCAAAGCGCCGGCGACGACGACGATCTTGAGGGCTTGG
>JBAXES010000129.1:0-8883 GCA_037140315.1 Chloroflexales bacterium | reverse complement strand
GCATCCTGATGCAGTGCAATTGCCTGAACGGTAACGTACGCTGAAACCTTGTCCTGCCCTTATATAGACTGGCTGCTGCTGCGCCCTTACAGGAGTGACGACCCCTATGAGCATCACGCCCGCCGACGCCGTGGCCCTGCTCGAGTCCGCCTACGGCATCGCCGCCACGGCGACGGCCCTGCCCGGCGAGTACGACCGTAACTTCCATATCGTCGCCGCCGATGGCGCGCAGTACGTGCTGAAGATCGTCCACCCCGACCGCTCGGGGGGCGAGATCAACCTCCAGGTGCGCGGGCTGCTGCACCTGGCCGAGCGCGCCCCCGAGCTGGGCACCCCGCAGGTCATCCCGACCCTCGACGGCGCGCTGGCGGCCCGGCGAAGCGTCGGCGGCGAGGAGCGCCTGGCCTGGATGCTCAGCTACCTGCCCGGCACGGTGCTGGCCGAGGTGCGCCCGCACAGCCCGCAGCTGCTGCGCGACCTCGGGCGCTGGCTGGGCGGCGCGGCGGCGGCCCTGGCCGGATTCGCGCACCCGCTGGCCGAGCGGCCCTATAAGTGGGACCTGGCCCAGGCCGCATGGGTCGGCCCGCACATCGCCGCCATCGCCGATGTGGATGATCGGGAGATCGTCGCCCGCATCTACGCCGAGCTGGTGGCCGCGACTCTGCCGGCCCTGGCGCAGACCCGTCGCCAGGCTATCCACGCCGACGCCAACGACTATAATGTGATCGTGGACACCTCCGTCGGCTACCCGTACCGCGTGGCCGGCGTGATCGACTTCGGCGACCTGATGCGCTCGCACCTGGTCTGCGATGTGGCCGTGGCCTGCGCTTACGCCATCCTCGGCAAGGGCGACCCCCTGGCCGCCGCCGCCGAGGTCGTCGCCGGTTACCACCAGTCCCACCCGCTGACCGAGGATGAGGTGGCGCTGATCTTCCCGCTCATCCGGGCGCGCCTGGCGGTGAGCGTGGTCAACTCGGCCATGCGCAAGGCCGCGGAGCCGGGCGACCCCTACATCACGATCAGCGAGGCCCCGGCCTGGGAGGCCCTGCGCCGGCTGGAGGGCGTCCACCCGCGCCTGGCCCACTACCTGCTGCGCGCCGCGTGCGGCCTGCCGCCGGTGCCCCACAGCGCGCGGGTGGCGGCGTGGCTGCGCGAGTCTGCCCCCTTCGCCCCGGTGATCAGCGCGGGGCTGGGCGGCGGCACGTGCGTCGCCCTCGACCTGAGCCTGGACAGCCCCATGCTCGGGGCCGACCCGCAGAGCTGCGCGCGGCCCCGGCTCACCCGCCTGATCGCCGACGCCCTTGCCGAGGCCGGCGTGAAGGTGGCTGTCGGCGGCTACAACGAGCCGCGCATGCTCTACCAGAATGATCTCTTCGCCACCGGCGGCAGCCCGCTCGACGAGCGCCGCACCATCCATCTGGGCGTGGATGTCTGGACGGAGCCCTGGACGCCGGTATACGCCCCGCTGGCCGGCGTGGTACACATTGTGGCCGAGAATGCCGCGCCGCTCGACTACGGCCCGCTGATTGTCTTGCGCCACGAGACGCCGGCTGGCGACACCTTCTACACGCTCTACGGCCACCTCGGCACCGACGCCCTCGATATGCGCGTGGGCCAGGCGGTGCATGCCGGCGAGCTGATCGCCAGCGTCGGCGCGCCGCCGCGCAACGGCGACTGGCCGCCGCACCTGCACCTCCAGATCATCGTCGACCTGCTGGATCGCGACGCCGACTACCCCGGCGTGGCGCTGGCCAGCCAGCGCGCGGTCTGGCTGAGCCTCTCGCCCGACCCGAGCGTGCTGCTGGGCCTGCCCGAGGGCTTCGGCGCTGCGCCGGGGCCGGACTACGCCGAGACGCTCGCCACCCGCCGGGCGCGGCTGGGCGGCAACCTGAGCCTCTCCTACCGCGAGCCGCTGAAGATCGTGCGCGGCTGGCACCAGTACCTCTACGACGACACCGGGCGGGCCTACCTGGACATGTACAACAACGTGCCGCACGTGGGCCACAGCCACGCGCGCGTGGTGCGCGCCGTGCAGGCCCAGGTCGGCCTGCTCACCACCAACACGCGCTACCTGCACGATACGATTAACCGCTACGCCGAGCGCCTGTGCGCCCTGCTGCCCGCGCCGCTGGAGGTCTGCTACTTCCTGAACTCGGCCAGCGAGGCCAACGAGCTGGCCCTGCGCCTGGCCCGCGCCCACACCGGCCAGTACGACATGATCGTGATGGACACGGCCTACCACGGCCACACCACCGCGCTGATCGACATCAGCCCCTACAAGTTCAACGGCCCCGGCGGCGCGGGCCGGCGGCCCTGGGTCCACGTGGTCCCGGTGCCCGACGACTACCGCGGGCCGTACCGGCGTGACGACCTGGGGCGCGGGGCGAAGTACGCCGCGCCGGTGGGCGCGATCATCGAGCGGATGGCGGCGGACGGGCGGCGGTCCGCCGGCTTCATCGCCGAGTCCCTGCCCAGCGTGGGCGGCCAGATCGTGCCGCCGCCCGGCTACCTCGCGGCGGTGTACGACTACGTGCGGGCGGCCGGCGGCGTCTGCATCGCCGACGAGGTGCAGGTGGGCTTCGGCCGTCTGGGCGCGCACTTCTGGGGCTTTGAGATGCAGGGCGTCGTGCCCGACATTGTGGTGCTGGGCAAGCCGATCGGCAACGGCCAGCCCCTCGGCGCGGTGGTGACCACCCGGGCCATCGCCGAGTCCTTCGACAACGGCATGGAGTTCTTTAGCACCTTCGGCGGCAACCCGGTCTCCTGCGCGGCCGGGCTGGCGGTGCTGGATGTGCTGCGGGACGAAGACCTTCCGGCCAACGCCGCCGCCGTCGGTGGGCAGATCCTCGCCGGCCTGGCGGCCCTGATGGACAAGCACCCGGCCATCGGCGACGTGCGCGGGGTGGGCCTGTTCCTCGGCCTGGAGCTGGTGCGCGACCGCGCGAGCCTGGAGCCGGCCCCCGAGGTCGCCTCCTACCTGGTGAACCGGCTGCGCGAGCGCGGCATCCTGGCCGGGACGGACGGGCCGCACCACAATGTGATCAAGCTGCGTCCCGCGATGATCTTCAGCCCCGCCGACGCGCAGCTATTTTTGGATGTGTTTGCGGATATATTAGAGGAGTTATAAATTACTGCTGTGCCGAAATGTGCCAGCGAAGCTGGCACATTTCGGCACAGCAGACAAGGTTCGCAGATGCTTTACAGTTCAGGCCAGAGTTGGGCATCCTGATGCGTTCGACCTGAAACCTGATGCGTTCGACCTGAAACCTTGTCTCAGTAAAGAATGCCGAGGGCCTGCGGCCCAAACCCCCACCGGGGAGCGATGAGGAGATAAGGTATGCCCTACCGCGTCAGCCACACCATCGAGGGCGGGATCGAGCGGGTCGTCTACACGCCGGAGAAGCGTCGCTTTGCGACGCCGATCGTGCTGCAGCACGGCATGTGGCACGGGGCCTGGTGCTGGCAGGCCTGGCAGGCGCTGCTGGCCGAGTGGGGCTGGGAGACGCACGCCCACAGCCTGCCCGGCCACGGCCGCTCGCCCGTCCAGCGGCCCGTCCGCTGGTGCACGCTCCAGTACTACTACGAGTTCCTCAACGCCGAGGTGCGGCGCATGGCGCGCCCGCCGGTGCTGATGGGCCACAGTATGGGCGGCGCCCTGACCCAGTGGTGGCTCAAGCACGGCCCGGCCCTGCCCGCCGCCGTGCTGGTGGCCCCCTGGACGTCGCACGATATGATGACTATTGGTGTCACCAAGGCGGTGTGGCGCCTCGACCCGCTGGGCGTCCTGCTGGTCGCGCTGACGCTCTCGGCCAGCCCGCTGGTGCGCAGCCCAAAGCACGCGGCGGCCTGCTTCACCAGCGCGGGCGCGATCATGTCGCCCGCCGAGCTGCACGCCCGGCTCGGCCCCGAGTCGGCGTGGGTGCTGGCGCAGTACCAGCCGCCCTGGTGGTGCCCGGCCCGGCCCGAGGATGTGAAGACGCCGCTGCTCTGGCTGGCCGGCGGGGCAGACGCCGTGCTCCCCGAGCATGTGGAGCGGCCCTCGGCCGCCTACTACGGCGCCGACTACGTGGTTGTGCCCGAGGCCGGCCACGACCTGATGCTGGAGAAGAGCTACGCCACAACCGCGCGCAGGATCCACGAGTGGCTGGCGGGGCGGGTAGCATAGAGCGAAGATTCGGGCGTGCTAGCCGCTCCTGCTCCGCCCCCAACAGCCCCTCTTGTTTGGTGTGGTAGACTAGCGATAGCAAACACACGTCAGGAGAGACCTGTATGAGCGAGGATCTGTGCGGGGAGCTGACCCGGCTCACCTGCGATCTTGTCCGTATCGAGTCGATCGCCGACCGGCCTGAGCGCCTGGCCGAGGTGATCGACTATGTCGCCAGCTACCTGGACACCATCCCCAATATCTTCGTCGAGCGCTCGGAGTGCGGCGGCAAGCCGGCGATTGTGGCCACCCTGCGCGATACCCGCTCGCCCGCCCTGATGCTCAACGGCCACGTGGATGTGGTGGTGGGCCGGCCCACGCAGTTCACCCCCGAGCTCCGCGATGGCCGGATCTACGCGCGCGGATCGCAGGATATGAAGGGCAGCGTGGCGGTGATGCTGCGCCTGCTCAGGGATCTGGCCGCCCGCCCCGAGCGCCCCGACGTGGGCTTCCAGTTCGTCACCGACGAGGAGATTGGCGGGGCCATGGGCACCGGTCGGCTCCTGGAGGAGGGCTGGCGCTGCGATTTCATGCTGTGTCTGGAGCCGACCGACCTGGGCATCCTCTACGAGCACAAGGGCGGCATGTGGATCGACCTGCGCATCCCCGGCGTCCCCGCCCACGGCTCGCGCCCCTGGGCCGGGGTCAACCCGGTCTACCCGATGACGGTCGGCCTCGCTGAGATCGCGCGGCGCTTCCCCGTGCCCAGCCCCGACGAGTGGCGCACCACCGTCTCGCCCACCGTCATCCAGGTCGGTGCCGGCTCATCCAACCAGATCCCCAGCTCGGCCACCCTCACCTTCGACTGTCGCTTTGTCGCCGAGGATAGCGCCGAGGCGATCCGCGCGGCGCTCACTGACTGCTTCCCCAGCGCCGAGGTGCTGGTTAATCGCTCGGGCGCCGGGATGCGCACCGACCCGGAGCACCCCGAGGTACAGCGCCTGGCCGGCATCGTGGCCGCCCGCACCGGCGCGCCGGCCCGCTTCTACCGCGAGCACTACGCCACCGACGCCCGCTACTACTCGCACGCCGGCATCCCCGCCGTCTGCGTCGGCCCGGTCGGCGCCGGCCTGCACTCGGACGAGGAGTGGGTCGATGTCGCCAGTCTATCGACGCTATACCAGATCATCACTGACTTCATAGGATGAGGGCAAGGGCGCAGCGGCGTCGCGCTGCTGCGCCCTTACAGACCATATGCTTTACGTACTCCAGACCATACCCGGCCTCGGCCAGCTCGCCTGGCGCGAGGTTGAGGAAGCCATCCCCGGCGACAGCGAGCGCCCGGGGCCGCGCCTGATCGGCCTGAAGGCCGTGCCCGGTCGCGACGACCTTGTGATGATCGACCACCGCGGCGGCCCGCGCGCCCTGCTGAAGCTGCGGGCCAGCGAGGATGTCTTCGCCGTGGCCGCCCGCGGCTTCAAGATCGCCTACGACGAGCGCGGCCTGCGCCAGATCCACGCCGCCGTGCGCAACTCCGAGGTGGTGCAGGATGTCCTGAACACCTGGCGCAAGGCCACCAACAGCCACAAGCAGAACGGCACCTTCCGCGTGATCGCCCGCACCGTGGGCACGCACCGCTTTATGCGCCGCGATGTGGGCCGCGCCGTGGCCGACGCCGTGCGCGACGGCTGGCCCGGGCGCTGGCAAATGGTGGAGGACGACTCCGACATCGAGATCTGGGCCACCCTGATCGAGAGCGAGCTGATCTGCGCGGTGCGGCTCTCGGACTCTGAGATGCGCCAGCGCGGCAAGGTCAAGCACCTGCCGGCCTCCCTGCGCCCGGCCCTGGCCGGTGCCATGGTGCTGCTCACCCGGCCCGCGGCCAGCGATGTCTTCCTCGACCCGATGGCCGGCGCGGGCACGCTCCTGCTCGAGCGGGCCGCCGCCGGGCCGTTCGCCGAGATCCACGGCGGCGACATCAACGGCGACGCCCTGGCGGCCATGCAGGCGAACCTGCGCGGCACGCGCGGCGAGATCAACCTGAGCCGCTGGGACGCCCGCAAGCTGCCGCTCGACGACGCCGAGGTGGATAAGGTCGCGGTGAACCTGCCCTTCGGCAAGCAGATCGCCGATGAGACGCTCATCCCCGGACTCTACCGCGAGGTGCTGGCCGAGATCGCCCGCGTGATGCGCCCCGGCGGGCGCCTGGTGGTGCTGGCCGGCAACACCAGCACGCTCGAGTCGGCCCGCTACGGCGCCGCCCGCGTGCTGCGGCCCCTGGACCGGCACCGTGTGATTGTGCTCGGCCAGACCGCCACCATCCACGAGTATATCCGCGAGAGCGGCCCGAACCGCGTCCGCCCCAGCGCGCCGGCCCGCCGCCCCGATGATGATGACGACGACTACGCGGCGTAAGCGAAGAAGAGGAGGGTATGGGAGGGCGCAGCCCTCCCATACCCTCCTCTTCTTATCAGCGGGGCAGCCCGACCTCCGCCATGGCCGCCTCCTCGCGGGCGCGCATGGCGGCGGCCTCACCGGGGCCGCGCTCGTGGTCGTAGCCGAGCAGGTGCAAGGCGCCGTGGGCGGCCAGGTAGGCCAGCTCGCGGGCCGGGGAGTGGCCGTAGTCGGCGGCCTGGGCCAGCACGCGCTCGTAGGAGATGGCGATGTCGCCCAGGTAGCGCGGGCCCTCGGCCTGGGCGACGAACCCGCTCGCGGGGCCGTCGTCGCCAAAGGAGAGCACGTCGGTGGGCGCGTCGACGCCGCGGTAGTCGCGGTTCAGGGCGTGGATGTGGGCGTCGTCGGTGATCAGCACGCCGACCTCCAGCGGCTCGCCCGCGCCCTCGGCCCGCAGCACCGCCGTGATCGCCCGCTCGGCCAGCGCGAGGTCGAGACCGGCGGGGACAAGGCCCGCGAGGCCCTCGGCCAGCGTCACTTCGATGATATGATCCATAGGGTTCTACCGGTCAGCGCGGGTCGATGCCGACCATCAGGTCGGCGACCTGGCTGAGCACATCGCGCTCGCGCTCGAAGGAGACCAGGCGCAGCGCATCGCCGAGCGGGAACCAGCGCGCGTCGTCCACCTCGGCCTCCTGGGGGCGTACCTCGCCGCTGGCGTAGCGGATGAGGAAGAGATCGACATACTTATGGATTCGCGAGGAGCCAGCGCGGAACCAGTACTCGATCGTCGCCAGGTGTCGGACGATCTCGCCGGTCAGGCCCGTCTCCTCCGCCACCTCGCGCAGCGCCGCGGCCTCGGCGGTCTCCCCGCGGTTCACGTGGCCCTTGGGCAGGCCCCAGCGACCGCCGTGGTCAGTAGCGATCAGGACGACCTCCACCTGCGCTTCGAGCACCCGATAGATCACGCCGCCAGCAGAGTAGGCAGTGCGGTGGAGGTTCGGTCTGTTCGCGCGTGAGGTCATGAATACCGCTAGGCTTTCTTAGGGTTGTCCTGCATTGCTCGCTCTCTTTCGATGCAGCTGCACACTGGCGGGTATTATAACATGCAACGGTTCTCGGCCCCCGCCTATGGCAGCCAGAGCAGGGGCGAGGCGTAGTCGACATTTGTGATCAGCCGCTCCTGGCGCGTGCCGTCGGCGGCCCAGCGCCAGATCTCGCCCGCGCCCTCGGCCTGGTAGATCAGATCCTGCGCGGGGTCGTCGCGGCTCCAGCCGGCGGGCAGGGCCAGGGCCAGGGACTCGCCGTCGGGCGACCAGGCCGCGGCCGTAACCCGCGGGGCCTGCCAGTCGATGCGGCCCACGGTCGGCACCTCGCCGCTGGGCAGGAACATGCTGCCGGCCACGCCGAGGCGCACCACGGAGAGCCGCCAGATCTCGTAGCCGCTCCCGCCACGGGCGTCGCTGAAGTTGTGCTCCAGCACCGCCGCCTGCCTGCCGTCGGGCCGAAAGCGCGCCGGCAGCATCCAGCCCGCACCGCTGAGTAGGGGCTGGCCAGCCCCCTTAAACGCCGCGCCGATCTCGGTGATGTTCAGATCGACGAGGGCGCTGTAGCCCATGAAGCGCTGGTAGGCGATCTGGTCGCCGGAGGGCGTCCAGGCCGGCGCGTAGACGAGATTGCCCTGGGCGGTGCCCTGGCTGTTGGCTTTGGCGAAGCTCCAGCCGTTCTGGCCCTGGCGGTTCACCAGCCGCACGGCGTTGTTCGCGCCGAGGAAGCTCTGCCCTGACGGCTTGCTGGCCGGGGGCGCGGCGAAGGCGATGCGCTTGCCGTCGGGGCCGAATGCCGGCTCACAGCCGGGGGCCAGGGTGCGCTCCTGCGCGTCGCTCAGCTCGATAACCCGCGCCTCCGAGACGGCGCACCAGCGGCTCCAGCCCTCCCAGGTGCGGTCGCGCGGCTTGTCGCTGTCGGCCGAGCTGTAGGCCAGGGCCGAGCCATCGGGTGCCCAGCTCAGGTCGCCCTCGGCCCGCTGGTTGCTGGTGATCTGCCGCGCCGCCGAGCCGTCGCGGCGCGCGACCCAGATCTCGCCAGATCGGCCGGGGCCGATCAGCATCGCCAGCAGCGCGCCGTCTGGCGTGGCCGCAAACTCGCGCACGCCCCGGGCGATGGTGCGCTCGGCGCGGGTGCGCACCCCGTAGGCCGTCAGGTCGCCCCCGCGCAGGAACAAGATCTCCGGCTCGCCGACAGGCAGCTTGGTCGCCGTGGACGGGATGGCCGTCACCGATGGGGCAGGTGTCGGGACGGCGGCGGGCGGGGGCGCCGCGCAGCCGGAGAGCATCGCCAGCGCG
>JBAXES010000128.1:0-8915 GCA_037140315.1 Chloroflexales bacterium | reverse complement strand
GCGTATCCATCCGGTTCCCCTGGACTCGCTCACTGGATAATTGGCGAAGGTATTGTCACATGTCACCTTGATCGAAGCGAAGGATCTGCAGGAAGCTGGGATAGACGCTTCGCTTCGTATGACACGCGCGCATGATCGATACCACTCACACGTCACTTTGATCGAAGCGAAGGATCTGCAGGAAGCTGGGATAGACGCTTCGCTTCGCATGACATATATGATTGATAGCTCACAGCGTTACTTCTGGGTTACTGCGACTATACACTACCCCTCAGCACACCGCATATATGCCTAACAGCATATTCCAGGGCGGATGCAATAGAGTCTCCCGGTGGGGGTGTGCAGGGACGGCTTCGCCATTTGGTCACAGGGTCATCGCGTACCATTTGGCAGGCGCACGATCTCAAACCAGAAGTCCTCGATCGACTTCACCACCTTGGCAAACTGGTCCAGATCGACTGGCTTGTTGACATAGGCGTTCGCGTGAAGGTTATAGGTCTCGATAATATCCTGCTCGGCCTGAGAGGTGGTCAAGATCACCACCGGGATGCGCCGGAAATCCTCATCGCCCTTAATCTCTGCCAGGACCTCACGGCCGCCCTTCTTGGGCAGGTTCAGGTCGAGCAAGATCAGGTCGGGGCGCGGCATATTGGCGTAGTCCCCCTCGCGGCGCAGGTAGGCCAGGGCCTGGACACCGTCGAGGGCCACGTGCATCCTGGTGTTGATCTTGGCCTCGCGCAGCGCCTCCTTTGTCAGCCGCACATCACCGGGGTTGTCCTCGACGAGCAGAATCTCGATGGGCCTGGTGTTCATGGCATTTACTCCTTGTGGTAGATACGATTTGAGAAGGCGCCTCGCGCGCCCCTCACCTCCAGGCACCTCTCGCTGAGCGGGGGCATTCCGCTCCGGGGCGCGGCGACTCCGTATGCTCAGTCTACCGCCGACAGGGGCACGGACACCCCATCTGCGGCGATGGTGAAGAGAAAGGTCGACCCGCCGCCGGGCGTCGACTCGACCCAGATCTGCCCGCCGTGACGACCGACGATCTTCTTGCAGATCGCTAGGCCGATGCCGGTGCCTGGGTACTCATCACGGTTGTGGAGACGCTGGAAGATCACAAAGATCCGATCAAAGTAGCCCTTCTCGATACCGATCCCGTTATCGCACACCGAGAAGAGCCACTCCCCATCGCGCTGCTCCACCGCCAGGTGTACCCGCGGCGGGTCCGCGCCGCGAAACTTCAGCGCGTTGCCGATCAGGTTCTGGAAGAGCTGGCTCAGCTGCGTGTCGTCGCCGATAATCACCGGCAGCTCCGTGTGGGTCACCAGGGCCTCGCTCTCCTCAATCACCAGCGACAGATTTGCCAGAACCTGCCGCATAATTGCCCCACAGTCAACCGGCCCAAATGGCTTGCCGCGGGTTCCCACCCGCGAGTAGGCGAGCAGATCGTTGATCAGCTTCTGCATGCGCATCGCGCCGTCCACGGCATAGCCGATAAACTCGTCGGCGTCAGAGTCGAGCTTGCCGCGGTAGCGGCGCGACAGCAGCTGGGTGTAGCTAGACACCATGCGCAGGGGTTCCTGGAGATCGTGCGAGGCGACGTAGGCGAACTGCTCAAGCTCGGCGTTGGAGCGGGCCAGCGACTCGGTGCGCATCTGAAGCTCCTCGGCGTTGCGCTGGCGCTCGGTGATGTCGCGGATGAAGAAGAAGAAGCGTTGGCGCGGGTGGGGCAGGTAGTTCACGCTGATCTCGACATCGAAGAGGCTGCCGTCCTTGCGCCGGTGACGGCTATCGAAGCGGTCGTGGCCGATCATCGTGAGCGCACGGATGCGCTCGGCGACCGCCTGCGCGTCAGCGACCGCCTCAACATTGTGAACCCGCATCCCCGCCAGCAGCTCGGCGCGGCTGTAGCCGCTCATGTGGCAGTAGGCTTCATTCACAAACTCGAACCGGCCATCGACATTGCAGATCCAGAAGCCGTCTGCGGTCGTGCTGATCACCGTCTGAAAATCGATGGCAGCCTGCTTCTGGGCCGTAATATCGTCGTAGACTCCCAGCAGGCCCACCACCGTGTCGTCCTGGTCGCGCAGGGGGAGCCGCCCCGTGCGCAGCCAGCACGGGGCGCCGTCGGCGTCAACCCACTGCTCCTCCACATTCAGCCAGGGCGCGTCCGTGGCGATCACCTGCGCATCCTGCCCAGTGTCCCACTGGATGGGCGCGCGCCAGGCCAGGTCGGAGTCGCGCTTGCCGACAATCTGCGCCGCCTCGGGCAGCCCGACATCGGCGGCGAAGCGCGCATTACAGCCGAGGTAGCGCAGCGTGCTATCCTTCCAGAAGACTCGCTGGGGGATGCTGTCGAGCACAATCTGGAGCATCTGGCGCGAGCGTTGCAGCTCATCCTCGAACTGTCGGCGCATGGTGATATCGCGGTCGATGCCACGAAAGCCGACGATCGCACCGTCTGGGCCATAGAACGGGGCGTAGCGCCGCTCCAGGAAGATCTGGCCGCCGCCGGTGTGCGGGGCCGCGAACTCGAAGGAGCAGGCATCCTGGCTATTCGCACGCGCCACCCCAACCTGGGCCTGAAATGCCTCCACATACGCCGGCGCCATCAGCGACCAGGCCGTGCGACCGATCAGGTCGGCCGGCTCGTAGCCGAGGAGTGAGCGGACGCGCGGCCCGACATAGGTGTAACATTCGGCGGCGTCGGTCTCCCAGACCCAGTCGCTGGTGGTCTCAACCAGGCTGCGGAAGCGCTCCTCGCTCTCGCGCAGGGCCTCGGTGCGCGACTCAGCCAGCTGCTGCTGGCCGGTGGCGTAGCGCTGGAGATCCGCCTCCCGCGCGGAGAGGGATGCGACCAGCTGATTGATGCCGCGGGCCAGGATGCCCACCTCGTCAGACGCAGTGTCGGGCAGGCGCAGGTCGCGCTCGCCGTCGATAAAGCGGGCGACCCCCGTCTGGAGTGCGAGGATCGGGCGGGTGATCGTGCGGGCCAGCACGAGCGCCACGATCATGCCGATCGCCAGCATGAGGGCGCTCATGATCAGGATCTGCCAGCGCAGGGCGTCCGACGCCGCAAAGGCGTCGTGCTGCGCAACCTTGACGATCAGGCAGAGCTGCCGGGCCTCCAGCCACGTGTAGTCTACGACCGCCGGGACGCCGAGGTAGTCGTCCGCGAGGATCGAGCCGCTCTCGTGGGCCAGGCAGCGCTGGCTGGCCGTGGTCTGGATCCCCTTCTTCAGCACCGCCGGGTCGGTGATCTGCAGCGGCTGGGTCACAAACTGGCTCTGTGTGTTGAGCAGGTAGGAATCTTCGCTGGCGCGGATCCCGGAGTGCCGCTGAATAATCGCGGTCAGGTCATCGAGGTTCAGCTCTCCGGCGGCCACCCCGACCAGCCGGCCGTCGGCGCTGCGCAGCGGCGTGGAGATGAACATGACCGCGCGCTGATCGGCCTCCGAGTACTGGACGCTATCGATATAGGTCGCGCTGCGGCCATTGATGAAGTAGGCGGCCTGGGCGTGATCGGCCCCCTCATCGGTCGGGGCGGTGGCGGCAATGACCCTGCCGGTGTCGGGGTTCAGCACAAAGAGGCGCAGAAAGGGCGTCTCACCGCCGACGCGGGCCTGGAGCTCCTCGACTACGCGGGCGTGTGCGTCGGCGACCGCGCCGTCGGCATACAGCAGCTCGGCGCTGGCGCGCACCGTGGGCGAGCTACTGAGGCTGCCCATGTCGGAGCGCCGGCGGGCGACCCAATTATCGAAGGCACCGATCTTCTCAACGGCGGTCGAGGAGAGATCCGTCTCGACGGCGGACTCCAGCGCGGCCCGCCCGCTGATGGAGGATAGCAAGCCGAGGCCACCGAGCAACAACGCGGCAAAGATCATGAACAGGAGGACCAGCCGGGGGGTTAGCTTGAGCGACATGATATCGTCCCCTAGCGACACATAACAGCACCATTCACGGGTATTATATAGAGGTCTAGAAGCGGCTTTTTACGCCTAAAGCCTTGCTAGTGCTGATTGAAATAGCCAGCGAAGCTGGCTATTTCAATCAGCACTATGATCATTATCGGGTGCCACAGCCCGCAGGGGCTAGCGCCCGAGGCGGGCCTTGAGCTCCTCGGTGAGCAGGGGCAGCACCTCGTTCACATCGCCGACGACACCGTAGGTAGCCACGCGGAAGATCGGCGCCTCGGGGTCCTTGTTGATCGCCACGATCGAGCGCGAGGTGCGCATACCGGCGAGGTGCTGGATGGCGCCGCTGATGCCGCAGGCCACGTACAGCTTGGGGCTGACCGTCTTGCCAGTCTGGCCGACCTGGTGCTCGTAGGGCACCCAGCCGTCGTCAACCACAGCGCGGGAGGCGCCGTAGGCCGCGCCGAGGGACTCGGCGAGGGCGGGGATGAGCTTGTAGTAGTTATCCTTGTTGCCCAGGCCGCGCCCGCCGCTGACGATGATCGCGGCGTCGGTGAGGTTGACGGCCCCGCTCTTGGGGGCCACGCTCGTCACCTGGGTGCGGATGGCGGTGGCGGGTAGGGCCACCGGCTCAACCTTGCCGCTGCGGCCGGGCTGCGCGGCGGCCTCGGCGAAGCTCTGCTTGCGGGCCAGCACCACGGCGGTGCGCCCGGCGGCGAAGGTGTAGGTGTTGATCACATTGCCGCCGTGCGAGGGCCGCACGGCGCTGATCTGGCCGCCCTCGGCGCTGATATCGATGGCGTCGGCGGCCAGGCCCGCGCCCAGGTCGGCGGCGAGGGCCGCCCCGAAGTCGCGCATCTGGAAGCTGGCCCCGGCCAGGATCAGGGCCGGCTTCGCCTGCTCGGCCACCGCCTTGGCGGCGGCCACGTAGCCGTCGGTGGTGTAGCCGGCCAGGGCCGGGTCGCTCACCACATAGACGGTGTCGGCGCCGAACGTGATCACCCGCTCGGCCAGGCCGCCGGCCGTGTCGCCCACCACCAGGGCCGCCAGAGGCCCGCCCAGGGCGTCGGCCAGCGACCGGCCCTTGCCCAACAGCTCCCGCGTGATCGCGGCCACATCGCCGCCCACCTGCTCAACATAGACAAGTACGCCTGACATATGTCCTCCTTCGGAGGAATGTTGAATGTTGAATGCTGAATGTTGAATGTTGAATGCTGAATGCTGAATGCTCTCGCATTCCTTGCATTCACACTGGCTCATCCCGCACTCGCTACTCGCTATTGCTCATTCAACATTCAACATTCAACATTACTAAATAACCTGGTTTTCCAGGAGCTTATTGACCAGCGCGGACACCTTGGAGGCGGCGTCGCCGCCGGCGATCAGCTCGCCCTTGGGGCGGGGCGGCGCCGGGGCGCGGGTGCTGAGGGTGGCGGCGGGCGTCAGGTCGGACGCGCTGATGCCGAGGTCGGCCGCACCCCAGACCGGCGGGTCGATCTTGGCGACGCGCTTGATCTTCAGCAGGGAGGGGTAGCGCGGGCTATTGATGTCTTTGATCACGCTGACCACGGCGGGCAGCGGGCTCGACACGGTCTCGATCACCGCCTCCAGGCTGCGGTCGACGACGATCGTCTTCGCGGCGGGGTTCACGTCCTGCACCTTGCCGACATAGGTGAGCTGCGGCCAGCCGAGGCTGCGGGCGAGGGCCGGCGCGAATGCGCCGCTCTCATCATCGGTGCTGTTGCGCCCGGTGAGGACGAGGTCCACGTCGCCGAGCTTGCGGATGGCGGCGGCCACCACGCGTGCGGAACCGAGCGTGTCGACCCCGGCGAAGGCCGGGTCGCTCAGCAGCAGCGAGTCGGTGGCGCCCATCGCCAGGGCGCGGCGGATCTGCTCGGTCCAGTCGGCGCTGCCCAGGGAGAGGACCGTGAGCTTGCCGCCGTGCTTCTCGTTCCAGGCGATGCCCTCCTCGACCGCGTACTCATCGAACAGGTTGATAATCTTCTCGATCCCATCCGCGTTAATGCTCAGATCGGCGTTCAGCTTCACCGAGTTATCGCGCGGAACCTGCTTCATACATACAACAATGTGCATCACGATCTCCTTACGCTCGCATGTAGAAACAACTAAGACTCCCACTCCTCAGCATCGTAGGCGGGCAGCTCACGACGCAGAGGCGGATTGATCCGCTTGCCGAGGGCGAAGTCGGCCTGGAGCAGCTCCTGCAGCTCGCGGGTGCCCTCGTAGATGATCGCGCCGCGCGAGTTGCGCAGGTAGCGCTCGACCGGGTACTCGTCGGAGTAGCCGTAGGCGCCGTGGATCTGGATGGCGTCGTCGGCGGACTCGAAGCTGCTGACGGTGGCGTGCCACTTGGCCAGGGTGGTCTCACGGGTATTGCGCTGGCCCTGGTTCTTCATCCAGCCGGCGCGGTAGACCAGCAGGCGCGAGGTGTCGAGCTTGCGCACCATATGGCTGATCATGCGCTTGACCAGCTGGTGGTCGGCGATCGGGACGCCGAAGGTGTGGCGCTCCTGGGCGTACTTCAGGCTAGCGTCGAGGCTGGCCTGGATGAGGCCGGTGGCCCCGGCGGCCACGGTGTAGCGGCCGTTGTCGAGGGCGGCCATCGCGATCTTAAAGCCCTCGCCCTCCTCGCCGAGCCGGTTGGCGGCGGGCACGCGCACGTCCTGCATCACCAGGCCGCCGGTGTTGCCGGCGCGCACGCCGAGCTTACCGTGCAGCGAGTAGCTGCTCAGCCCGGGCATGCCGCGCTCGATGATGAAGGCCGAGATGCCGCGCGAGCCCTTGTCGGGGTCGGTCTTGGCGATCACCAGGAAGGTGTCGGCGATCTCGGCCAGGCTGATCCAGATCTTCTCGCCGTTGAGGATGTAGTCGTCCCCATCGCGGCGGGCGGTGGCCTGCATAGCCGCCGCGTCGGTGCCCGAGTTAGGCTCGGTGAGGCCGTAGCCGGCCAGCAGCTCACCCTTGGCCTGCGGCACCAGATAGCGCTGGCGCTGCTCCTCGGTGCCCCACTGGAAGATCGAGAGCGAGCTGAGCCCGGTGTGGACGCTGATCACCACGCGCAGGAAGCTGTCGACCCGCTCAAGCTCCTCGCAAACGACGGCGAGGGCCAGGTAGTCCATCCCGGCGCCGCCGTACTTCCGCGGCAGGCAGATGCCGAGCAGGCCGAGCTCGCCCATGCGCTTGAGGATTGGCCGGATGTGCGCGCGCGTCTCCGGCCCCTCGCCGTGCTCGGCGCCGCTGCGGTCCCAGGCCCGAATGTGTGGCGCGACCTCTTTCTCGGCGAAGTCGCGGACGGTGCGGCGGAGCAGCTCGTGCTCATCGCCGAGGAACATGCCATAGCTGGCGGTAAAGTTCATAGCGTGAATACCCCCTCGTATCCGGAAAACCAACAGCGCGATCCTGTCGGCTGCCTCATGTCCGCCCTAAACCCGCTCGGGAGTGTGGGCGGGGGGGTGAGAGCAGCGCGGCACCTGGGGCAGATGTGACTAGGTCAGCGTGCGCCACTGGCTGCGGCGGGCGAAGAAGCGCGCGACAGCCTCGGTGTGCAGAGGGAAGGCCAGCTCGGCGGGCGCGGTGATCAGGACGCGGGCGCCGGCCTCTTTATTGGGCACGAAGGGCGGCAGGTCGGCCTCGCGCAGCTGCGGGCCGAGGGCGAACACCAGCAGGTAGCCATCGTGGGTGCTGCGCACGCCGAAGTCCTCGATCAGCTCGGGGGAGACGCGCACACCGGCCTCCTCGAACAGCTCGCGGGCGGCGGCCTGCTGCCACGTCTCGTTAACCTCGATGAAGCCGCCGGGAAGGGCCAGCTGACCCTGGCGCGGCGCGGCGCCGCGGCGGATCAGCAGCAGCCCGTCGTCGACCGGCAGGAGCATGATGGTGACGGGGAGTGGGTTGCGGTAGGCTTTGCTGCTGCAGGACGAGCAGACCCGCGGCCAGCGCTGGCTGTCGTGGAACTTGCTGCCGCAGAAGGAGCAGTGGCTATACTGGCGATACATCGACGATCTCCGCTGAGGGATGCGTATCCGGCCAATAATACCACACCTCCCCAAGCCTTTCACAGAGTTGGTTTTAGGGCGACCGCCCTGAGCTAGCCGGTGTTCTTGAGGCCGGCGGCGATGCCGTTGATCGACATCAGCACCGTCGTCTCAAGCTGCTCCTGCTCATCGCTGCGCGACGTACCGCGCAGGCGGCGCAGCAGCTCGAGCTGGATGTAGCTCAGCGGGTCCACATAGGGGTTGCGCTGCTGGATGGAGCGCTGGAGCACCGGCTCGGCGCCGAGGATCTCGTCGATCTCGGCCACGGCGCAGATCATGCGCGTGGTGCGCTGGAACTCAGCGTCGATCAGGGCGAAGACCCGCCCGGCCAGGGCCTGGTCGGCCACCAGATCGGCGTACTGGCGGGCGATGCCCATATCGGCCTTGGTCATGATCATCTGGGCGTTGTCGAGCAGGGTGGTGAAGAAGGGCCACTGGCGGTACATCGTGCGCAGGAGCGCTAATTGAGAATGATGCTCAGTGTCAACTCTTAATTCTTCATTCTCAACTCGCAATTCGCCGACGAAGTCGGCGAGCGCGCTGCCCAGCCCGAACCAGCCGGGGATGGTGTGGCGGCTCTGCATCCAGCTGAAGACCCAGGGGATGGCGCGCAGATCCTCGATGCGGGCGCTGTTGCGGCGGCTGGCCGGGCGCGAGCCGATGCGCAGCCGGCTGATCTCGGCGACCGGGGTGGCCTCGCGGAAGTAGGTGAGGAACTCGGGGTTATCGTAGATCAGGCTGCGGTAGGCGGCCCGCGCGGCGGCGGAGATCTGCTCCATGGCCGCCGCCCAGGCCGGCTCGGGGGGCCTGAAGGTCTCGGGGAAGCCGGCGCGCAGCACGGCGTTCACCAGCTGCTCCAGGTGACGGTGCGCGGTGCGCGGATCGAGGTAGCGGTCGGAGATCATCTCGCCCTGGTCGGTCATCTTGATCTGGCCGTTGAGCGTGC
>JBAXES010000127.1:0-8920 GCA_037140315.1 Chloroflexales bacterium | reverse complement strand
AACCGCTGGGGGCAACCCCGTACGGGTTCGAGTCCCGTCTTCGGCACCAGCATCACAAAGCCATGAAACGCCTCCGGGTCGGTCGCCAAGATCGGCCCGGAGGCGTTTCATGTAGCCAATCATGTAGCCAAAGTCGGAGCGTCTGTAGCCGTCCACGGCGGTGTGTAGCCATGCGCCGTGAGTCGGGGCATGAGTCGCTCGGAAATCTCTTACAGCTCCCGGTGCCGCAGCCTGAGCCGAGCGCATCGGGCGCAGGCTGCTTGCCCCTGATCGTCGCCGCTCTGGTGGCGCTGGTGCTCCTGGGCGTGATCCGCTTCTGAAGGACGCCCCGGATGAACGAGGATCTTGCAAACACGTGGATTGGTTGTGGTGGTGAGCCACCGGGAGCAGTAGCTCCCGGTGGCTCTTTCTGATTCCGACAGTCTTTAGGTGTCAATAGTTGAGCGGGAGATACAGTCGGCCTTCTCTTGGGAGATACGGCATATGGGTGCGGTAGATATCACACGGAAACATTACGTAAACGTGTAGGTTTCGGTTGACAGTTGAGCGCATTTGTTCTATGATGTTCCTGTCGTACGAGCCTATGCGGTACCCTTGTTTCCTGGGGGAAGGCTATGGATGAACCAACGCTCCGCCAGCTCATCGCCGGGGGCGAGACGCCAACGGTCGAGTTCAAGAGCAGCGCGGCGAGACCGCCCGACATCGCCGAGCGCATGTGCGGCATGGCCAATAACCGCGCCGGCGGGCTGATCATCTTCGGTATCGAGGATGAGACTCGGGCGATTGTCGGGATCCGCCAACCAAGCCTCACCCAGGATCACATCCTGCGGGCTTCGCGCATGATCAAGCCACCCGTCTCGCTTGCAGAAACGAGTGTGCAGACCTGGCTGCTCGACGGGCACACCCTGGTGACGGTTGCGGTGCCCGGAAACGCCGGGCGGCTCTACCAGTACAACGGCGCGTGCTTCGTTCGCCGCGGCACGACCACCGTGCCGATGTCCATCGAGGAGATAAACGCCCACCTCAACGCCTACGAGCCGTCACGCTGGGAGCTGTCGTTTGCCCGGGACATCGTGATCGAGGATCTCGACCCTAAGGCGCTTGATCGCTACTTCGCGAGCCGCTCGCCGGAAAGCCGGGCGCGCCAGCGTCATAGCTCGAGTACGGAGGTGCTCATCGGCCTCAAAGCGGTGGCTGAGGATCCGCAGACGGGCGAGACTCACCCAACGAACGCCGGCCTCCTGATGTTCGGCTACGACCCGCAGCTCCACCTCCCGCAGAGCGAGGTCGTCTGCATCAATTACGCCGACACCCAGGGCATCCGCACCTACATCGACCGCAAGAACTTCGTGGGGACGCTGCCCGAGCTGATCGACCAGGCGAGCAGCTTTCTCCGCCAATACATCCGCGTGGGCGCCACTATCCGCGGCTTCTATCGCGAGGACGAGCCGGAATACCCCTATGAGGCCCTGCGCGAGGCGGTAGTGAACGCGGTGATCCATCGCGACTACTCCCGCTCCGGCGAGGGAGCAAGGGTTGCTCGTAGCCCGCGGGAAGCGCCGGGCCAAACGGTTCTATCTCCCCTGATCACACCATTTCGTCATGCGTGACGAAATAGCGTGACGAAATGGTGTGATCAGGCCATCCTGGTGATTGGTCTACGCCGCGCCCTGGTGGCATCTGAACGCGGAAAACCTACTGCTGGCTCATGGTATGGGCCAATACGCGCACGCCACATCCGCAACGGGTGCTTCACAGAAAGGTGCCTCCACATGGCCGCAATGGCTCCGCGACGTCGCTGGAGGCTGCCCACGACCACCATTTCGTCACACAATTTCGTCATGGGTGACGAAATTGTGTGACGAAATGGAGCGCCAGCGGGCCACGATGCGCGCAGGGACGATGGCGCAACGACCAGGTCGTAACCAGGCGACCCGGCCCTCCCGCCACACAGCGCCAGCGACACGATATCCGTCAGCGCGCCTGGTCAACGCGCAGCTTGGAGCGACGAAAGGTGAGCGCTATGCCGGGACGGACGAAACGGACGATCACCGACACAGATCTTGGCCGGGCCCTGCGCCACTATCTGGCGGGGTTCCGTGACCTCACCATCGTGAAGCTTGCCGCCGACGTGCCCGAGCCCTTCATCCTGGTGCCGCGTGACGACTCGCGCAGCGACCCTGAACGTACTGCTGATGAGGCACGGGCGAGCGGGCGCTCGCTCGAGATGCTCCTCGACGGGCTGTTTGGCGAGATCGAGGACCTGGGTCGCGATCTGGCGATCCATGAGCTCTTTGACAATGGCCAGGCGGGCTTCAACCTGAACGGGCTGAGTCTGGGGACGTTCGCAGCCGCGCTGCACCTGGCACCGGACGCGCCCATCCCGCGCGAGCTGCTCTCCGCAATCACCGCGGCGGTGCTTCCCGGCACATACATCAGCGAGGAGCAAGAGGCGACGGATCTCATTGAACTGGAGCCCTTCTTCACGCATTCCGCCGCTGTATTTGCCGAAGCGACCGTCGAGCACCTGGTTGAGGCTGGCGTGCTGGAGTACGCCGAGGACGATATGGTTCGGCTCAATCCGAGGCTTCGCCCGGTGGGGAATGGCCCGCTGGATCGCATGGGCCTGGCCCTCGCGGAGGAGGCCCTGCTCAGCCTGGGGCCGCGCCTGTTCCTTGACAAGGAAGTCCCCCTCCTCCAGCGTGTGCGCCCGCACCTTGAGCGCGTCACCGATCAGGTGTTGCCATTCGCGACGCCAAATGCGATGGTTCTGGCGCTCCTGGCCGCCGACTACTACACGACCGTCGAAACGGATGATGATCGCCTGCGACACTATGTGAGCCAGGGCTGCACCGTGCTCGACCTGGTCATCGATCAGCTCGACCGCGCCCTGGTGCGTCGGCTGGCCAACGACCTCTATGGACTAGCGAAGGTCGCCCAGGATGCCGGGCTGCGCGATGTGGCGCAGATCGCGTACGTGCGCTCTGCCGAGCTGCGGCTGCGCGGCGACGACGGCGCTGACGATGAGGACGACGATGAGGACGACACTCTCTTCAGTTTGCTGATCGGCCCGCCTGGTGGCCCGCCTGCGATGGATTGGGTGGTGATCGAACTTGCCGTGACGTCCTCGCTGGAGCGCGGCGAGCAGGGCGATGCCCGCCGCCTTGTGGGCCTGCTCCAGGAACGGGCCGAGGCTGCGGGTGATCGGGTGGGGATGCGCCAGGCGGAATACCTCACGGCGCTCATCGAGCTATCCAGCGGCGAGGTGGAGCAGGCGCGTCATCGGCTCTACCGCATTGTGGGCTGGTGTATGGACGCGGCGGCTTGTGGGGACGATCTCGTGCCGGTCGTGGACTACCTGCTGGTGGCGTGCATCGAGCTGGCCCGCCTCGAGCTTCGCAGCGGTGTGGAAGCGCCGGCGGCGCGGCTGCTCAGTTGGGCCGAGGAGGTGCTCGCCAGCCAGGCGACCCGCGGCGACACCTCCGCCGAGCTGCTCAACCCCAACGATACCCGCCATCGCCTGCGCGCGCGGCTCTGTGAGGCCCAGGCGCTGCTCGCCGCACATCAGGGTGATCGTCAGACCGCCCTGGGCCTCTTCGAGACCGCGTTGCGTCACATCAGCTACGCCCTTGGCCATGCCTCCGACGAGGCTCGTCACCTTACGCGACAGGTCGACCGACTGCAGCGTGGTGATTCGCTTGCCCTCGAATGATCTGCTGCGCTCCAAACGGCAGGGTGTCGCCGTAGTGCCCTTGACCAGGGTGGCGCTCACCGGCGGTAGTAGTCGGCGAGCCTGGTAGCAACGGCCAGTGGGGCGAATCGTACGATGCGTCATCGAGAGACAAGCTTGTTAGCCGAGAGCAGAAACGGGATGGGGTTGACCGATCTGCTCCTCTGAAGCTGAGGAGACCGAACCATGCCGCGCACGACAAGACCGCGCCAATGGAACAGGCGGTGGTTGGTGCTGGTGACGCTGGTGCTGGCTGCTTGTGGCGGCGGCGGGGCGGCGAAGACGCCCGCCCCCCTGCCGGCCGCGCTCGTCCCCGAAGTGGTCGAAGTGCCCGCCGGCCCCTTCAGTATGGGGAGCAAGAGCGCCGACCCCCACGTCGAAAGCGATGAGCTGCCGCAGCACACGCTGACCTTGCCAACCTATTGGATTGGCAAGACCGAAGTGACCAACGCGCAGTTTCGCCCCTTCGTCGAGGGCGATGGGTATACCAACCGGGCGTACTGGACTGAGGCGGGCTGGGCCTGGCGGCAGCAGATCAAGCTGACGCAGCCCTACTCCTGGAACGACCCCATGTGGAATGGCCCCACCTACCCCGTGGTCGGGGTGACGTGGTTCGAGGCGGTCGCCTACTGCCGTTGGCTGAGCGCCCAGATCGGCGTGACCGTGCGCCTGCCGAGCGAGGCGGAGTGGGAGAAGGCGGCGCGCGGCACGGACAGGCGCATCTACCCCTGGGGCAACACCTGGGACGCGAGCCGGATCAACGACTCGAATCCGCTCCCCAGCGCCACCGGGCGGACGAAGCCGGTCGGGACATTCCCCACCGGGGCAAGCCCCTACGGCGCGCTGGATATGGCGGGGAATGTTTGGGAGTGGGTGGCGACGCAGGGGGGCAAACGCTACCCGTACCAGCTTGAGGATGAGTGGCAGCCGGCGTACCTGGAGGCGCGCACCGACCGCGTCATCCGCGGCGGCGGGTACTACTACGGTGAGTCGTCGCCGCGCGCGGCGACGCGTGCCAGTGTGGATCCGCGCTACCGCGACGTCAGCTACGACTACGGGTTCCGGATCGTCAGTCGTGTCCCGCTGCCCCAGCGCTGACACCGCGAGCGTGTGCGTGCGAGATCTTCGTGCACGTTCGGCATGAGCCGAGCGGGGGAGCGGTGAACATCTGGCTACGCTTCGGTGTGCGAGTCGGGCCAACGGTAGGTCGGCTTCCTTCGCTCGAGCCAGGCGTTCACGCCTTCCCGGTAGTCCCCGCAGGGGATCAACCCTGCCCAGTACTCCCGTTCCAGCTCAAGACCCTGGGCCAGCGGCAGGTCGATCCCCTCATCCACGCAATGCTTGACGTTTCGGACAGCGGTCGGGCTATTTTCAGCGATCTCTTTGGCGAGGGCAAAACACTCTGGCAGGAGATCGTCCGGCTCAGTCACGGCCTCGACGAGGCCGATCGCAAGGGCCTGATCGGCGGTGATGTGCCGGGCCGTGTACATCAAGAGCTTCGCTCGGCCTGTCCCGATTACGCGCGACAGGCGCTGCGTCCCACCAGCGCCAGCAAGAATCCCGTAGCGAACTTCCGGCAGGCCCAGCACCGCACGTTTCGAGGCGATGCGGATATCACAGGCCAGGGCCATCTCGAGGCCCCCCCCTAATGCGAACCCGTTGATCGCGGCGATGGTCGGGTACGGGGTAGCCGCGATCGCATCCATGAAATCCTGGGCCATCTTCACAAACTGCTTCGCCTGATCCAGCGAGCTGATCTCAAGGAAGCGGTGCATATCCCCCCCGGCCTGGAAGAAGCGCCCGGTGCCCGTGATGATCGCCGCCCGCACCGGCAGCGGCCGCAATGCACTGAGCACGCCCAGAAAATCCTGGTGCAGCGGGTCGGTGAAGGCGTTCGCCGGCGGGCTGTCGATGGTGATGAGTGCAATCTCGTCTTCGAGCCGGTAGTCGACGTGCTTCTTCATATGCTTTCTCTGTCGCGGTGGGCCTTGCTCGGCCAGCGCCTCACACCCGCTGATCCTCGCTCGTCGGACGCACGGTAAGATCGTCCTTCAAGATCTTCCCGGACACGTTCCTGGGAATCGTCTGCACGAACTCGATGAAGCGCGGCCGCTTGTAGGCGGCGATGGACGCGCCGACCCAGTCCGCGATCTCCCGCCGCGAAAGGCGCTTGCCCTCCTTCAGCACCACGAAGGCCTTCACGGTTTCGCCCCACGTGTCGTCCGGTATCCCGACCACTGCGGCATCGCCGATGGCATCGTGGCGCAGGAGCACCTGCTCAACCTCCTGGGGGTAGACATTCTCTCCGCCGGTTTTGATGAGGTACTTCTTCCGGTCGACCATCTTGACCTGCCCGTTCTCCAGAAGCATGAAGAGGTCGCCGGTGTGATGCCAGCCGTTCTTCAAGGTCTCGGCCGTCGCCTCGGGGTGATTCCAGTAGCCTTGCATCACCGTCTGGCCCCGGATGCAGAGCTCCCCCACCCGGCCAGGTGCGAGCTCGCGGTCCTCATCGTCGACGATACGGTACGCAAAGAAAGGCATGATCTGCCCGTAGGTGGTGGGGTCCTTGCGGATCATGTCCGCATCCGCCCAGGTAATCTTGCTGCCAGACTCGGTCTGCCCGTAGATACCGTAGTACTTCGCCCCGAGATACTCCTCGACGGCATTGACCAGGTCGAGCTTCTCGAGGCCCGCGCCACTGATGAACGTCCTGAGCGAGGAGGTGTCGGTGCTCTTGCGCACGTCCTCGTAGACGAACGCGGACGAGATCCCGGGCACGAGAAACATGATGCTGACCCGGTATTGCGCGATCAGACGGTAGAAGAGCTTCGGGTCGGGCAAGGGCACCGTGATCACGGTGCCCCCCAGGATCAGCTGAGAGCATGCGGCGCCAAAGCCGGCTACGTGGAAGTAGGGCAGGAAGGCAAGGTACACATCCTGCGGCCCCATCCCGAAGCAGGTTGCCATATTGACCGCGTAGCCGGTCCAGGAGACCTGGGGGATCATACAGCCCTTGGGCTTGCCGGTTGTCCCGCTCGTGTAGAGCAGCATGAAGAGGGTGTCCCCCGACACCGCTTCCACCATGTCGATCGGCTCGTTCTCGACCCGGATGAGCTCGTCGTAGGCGACCCATCCCGCTTTTGCTGGCGCATTCAGGATCCTCAACGCGACGGCTGGAAGGTCGGCGAGCGCCGCTTCTGCTACGGTGACCATCGCGCCGCAGGCGAAGATCGCCCTGGCCCCGGAGTCCTGGATGATGAACGCGAGCTCCTTGGGGTTGAGCCGGATGTTGAGCGGAACGGCCACTGCCCCGATCCAGGCGAGCGCAAAGAAGAATTCCGTGTACGCTTTGCTGTTGAGCGCAAGGCACGCCACGCGATCCCCCTGGCGAACCCCAGTGCGAGTCAGCCAGCCGGCCGCCCGGGAGACGCGGTCGTAGAGCTCTCCGTAGGTGATGGCGTCGCCCGAGAGGCCGTCGATGATCGCCGTGTGGTTCTTTCGCGCCACACGGTGCTGCTTCAAGCAGTATCGGAAGGGGACAGCGTAAAGCAACGCGGGGTTGTCTTCTGCCAAGGATGCCTCCTTGACGCTTGAGCGTCTAGGGTCAGGTGTAAGCGAAGATCAGAAATCAGAGGCGTCATCCCAAAGGGAGTATCAGCCGAGGCACGCGGCTCGTTCCAGAGACTGCATGATATGATAGCATTCTCCTGACGTGATCGGCCACGCCTATGGTCGAGGATCGGGGGGATTGATGAGCAGCGATGGAAGGGATACGCCAAGGCCGCCGGATGCGCCGCTGAACGTCTCCGTCAGCGTACGGTAATCGGCACCGTGAAGGTCTTGAGCGGCGGGGCATTCCGCTCGAATGGACGATAGTAGATCAGCGTGAGCGTCGTCTGCCCCGGAGCGACCGCCGTGAAGCGGAAGACGTAGGTTCCACCCGCGCCGGGCACATTGCGCTCGGAGGTATACGCCGGCTCGCCATCACGCTTCACGACCGCCCCATCGCCTTCGGTCTGCTCCCAGGTGTAGCCCGTGGTGGGGTTGCCGTCGAGGGTAATCTCGAGCTGCCCCCCCGTTCGTAGCTCCACCGCCTGGCCAGTATCCTGCGCATGGAGCTGGCGCGGGCCGCCGCCGTCGGAGCCGCAGCCGCCGACGATCAGCAGCGTGGCGGTGATGATGATGGCAATGGTCATACGAAGCATACGGTGATTCCTCCATCGGGCAACATCAGCGGGGCATCGACGTCTCACGGTTGGCGAATGGCTTCAAGGCACACGCTACACGCCCGCTATCCTAGCACCGATCCTGAGCGCACGCCACGAGGGAGGGAAGGATGGGTGAGCGTCGCAGGCTGGGCTGCCCCACCCAGCCGAGCCGCGTGCGACGCGGCTGCCACTGCCCAGCGATTTCATCACGCGCATGGCGTCACGAAAGATCGGCTCTTCCGCATCTCCGATACCGCTGGCGAACCCCAACTCCAAACGCCCGTACCCTGAGAAGGTCAGAAAAACGCTGCCTTGCGGTATCATTGCTCCAGCCTCATGTCGGAGGTGCCGCTCATGCGCCTGGAGGTAGGAGATGTCGGTTAATGCGCCACTGTTTTACGTCATCCCGGACGAAACGATAGAGGTTGCCAAAGCGGCCTTCCCCAAAGGCAATCGCTATCTGCTGCTGCGGGACACCTTTGGGCCATTGTTCCACAATGCGGACTTTCAGCATCTCTTTTCGCATACCGGTCAGCCCGGTGAAGACCCGGCTCGCCTCGCGCTCGTTACGATTCTGCAGTTTGCCGAGCGGCTATCTGATCAACAAGCCGCTGATGCCGTCCGTAGCAGGATTGACTGGAAGTACCTCCTCGCGCTGCCGCTCCGCGATGCCGGCTTTGACTCCTCGGTGCTGAGCGAGTTTCGCACACGTCTGGTCGACGGGAATGCCGCGTATCTGCTCTTCGATACGCTCTTGACGCAGTTTCGTGAGCAGAAGCTGCTTCGGGCTCGCGGGCGCCAGCGAAGCGACTCGACCCACGTGCTGGCCGCGGTGCGTGCGCTCAATCGGTTGGAGTGCGTTGGGTCAACGCTGCGCCACGCGCTCAACAGCCTCGCGGTCGTCGCGCCCGATTGGGTGCAGACCCTCAGCCAACCCGAGTGGCTCGACCGCTATGAGAAGCGCTTTGAAGACGAGCGGCTC
>JBAXES010000126.1:0-8976 GCA_037140315.1 Chloroflexales bacterium | reverse complement strand
CATCTGCGCCGCTTGACCCCACGCCCACCCTGGCCCCCCTGGCCGCTGAGGCGCGCGAGCGGATCTTCGAGCTGGTCTGGGAGACGGTGAACGACCACTATCTCTACACCGACTTTCGCGGGGTGGACTGGCAGGCGACCCGGGAGGAGTTTGAGCCGAGGGTGAGTGCGGCGGCCACGCCCGAGGAGTTCTACGGCCTGATGCGCCAGATGATCGCCCGCCTCGGCGACGACCACTCGCGCTTCGAGTCGCCGCAGGATGTCGCCGAGCAGGAGGCCGAGTTCGCCGGCAAGCTGCGCTACGGCGGGATCGGCGCCGAGATCCGCGATGTGCCCGAGGGCGGCCTGGTGAGCAGCGTGATGCCGGGCGGCCCGGCCGCGAAGGGGGGCATCCAGCCCCGCGATCTGATCACGGCTATCGATGGCGTGCCCTTAACTGATCGCGAGGCGTTTGGCCATGATCAGCCGATCAGCCGGGTGCGCGGCGAGCCGGGCACCCGCGTGCTGCTCAGGGTGAAGTCGCCCGGCCAAGACGCGCGCGATGTGCTGGTGGTGCGGGCCGTGATCGACCCGGATATCTTCAACCGCGTGAGCGTGCAGCGCCTCGCCGACGGCATCGGCCTGCTCACGATCCCCAGCTTCTACGTCGAGGCTGTCGACACCCACGTCCGCCAGGCCGTCGCAGACCTGCTTGCCAAGGGCCCCCTGACAGGCCTGGTGATCGACGTGCGCAGCAACTCGGGCGGCTACGTCCATCTCATGAGCAGCACTATCGCCCTCTTCCACGATGGCGGCGTGATCGGCAGCACCAGCGGGCGCACCGAGAGCAAGGAGCAGCGCATCCCCGAAGGCAAGCTGATCGCCGACATCAGCGACGTTCCGATCACAGTGCTGATCGGCCCCGAGACCGCCAGCGCGGCCGAGATGTTCGCCGCCGGCATGCGGGTGCTCGGGCGGGCCAAAGTGGTTGGGCAGCCCAGCGCAGGCAACACCGAGAACCTGATCACCTATGACTTCGAGGACGGCTCGCGCATCCTGCTGGCCGAGATGGCCTACACGCTGCCCGACGGCACCCTGATCGAGGGCCGCGGCGTGATCCCCGACCGCACAGTAGACGCTGACTGGTGGCGCTACGCCCCGGACAAAGACCCTCAGATCATCGCCGCGATTGATCTGATCACGGGGAGGTGAACGCTCCCTCGCGCTATCGAGGCGAGCGGCGCAGGCCGACCTTGCCGTCGGGCGCGGCCTAGCGCAGCCGCTCTTTCGCCAGCTCCGCCAGCTCGGGCAGCACCAGGCCGGGGATGAACACCTCACCGGCGCGAAGGCGCTGGAGCCGGATATTGGGCGAGGCGATCAGCTCCTTGCAGGCGTCGCTACAAAGCCAGTGCAGCAGCTTGTTGAATTGCTCGGGGTGCAGCGACTGCTCCGCACCGGTCAGCAGGGTCTGGGCGATACCGCTCAGCTCGGAGGCGTCCTCCGGCCCGAGGGCCGCCGGCGGGATGGACACAATCGTCGCCTTCGGCGCGTCGGGCTGCACGAGCACGCGGATAAAGCTCTCGCCCGGCAGCGGCCCGCTGGCGTCGAAACCGACCACCCGCCCGGACGCCGCGCCCGTGCGCGTGCGCCAGATCGGGTCGGTGATCGCCACGCGTGTTCCCACGTCGAAGGGCTGATTATCGTACCAGGCCGCATTCATGCCGGCCCGCTCCCACGGCATCTGCTGGTCACTCATCGCATGCTCCTTGGGTTGTCTGGGGTTTGGGCAGATTATAACATGCTATAACGTCGTTTCGCTCGGTGACACACGAGATGGTATGATGCACGCTTAGCCACTATCGTGTATCGGTCTCGCGGCAGGATGGGCGAAGTAGGGGGTAGGGCACAGACGCCAGTAGGGCCGAAGCATTCGCCCTGGGTGTATGCGGTCGCTCAGACGATCCAGCGGCGAATGCTTCGGCCTCACAAGACGACGGGGGTCAGCGCGCGATGCAAGAGATCGACGATCTGCTGGTTCGGGTGAGCCGGAGGGAGCCCAGCGACACGTCCTACGTTGTCGAGATGTGGCTGGAGGGCGGGCGTCGCGTGAACGCCCAGGAGGAGCTACAGCTCGATGATTATGTCGAGCCGCAGCCGGGCGACGCCCAATCGATGGCGACCCACGGGCTGGAGCTGTTCAACCGGCTCTTCAGCGGGCGGCTCTCGGTAGCCTTTCAGCAGGCATGGGCCGCCGCCGTAACCCGCGACCGCCTGCTGCGGGTGCGCCTGGCCCTCGACGCCGGGGCGCCCGCGATCCACGCCGTGCCGTGGGAGCTGCTGCACTTCGACGACAGCGGCGGCATGTCGCCCGCGCGCCCCCTGGCGGCCGATAGCCGCATCGCCTTCTCGCGCTACATCGAGAGCGCCGACTTCAACGAGGGCGCTCAGGTGAGCCGCCGCCCGGTGCGCCTGCTGCTGGTCATCTCCGACCCGAGCGACCTGAAAGAGCGCTGGGGCCTGGCGCCCGTCGGGCGGGCCAGCGAGGAGCGCGACTTCCGCACCCGCTTCAGCCCGGTGATCAGCTCGGGCCAGTTCCGCTACGATATCCTGCCGATCGCCTCGGCCGAGGCGCTCCACGACGCCATCGCCCAGGGCGGCATCGACGGCGAGCAGCCGGGCGGCTACGACGTGCTGCTCGTTATGGGCCACGCCGCCCACAACGAGCAGTCCGGCTCGCGCCTGCTCCTCGAGGACGCGACGACCCGGCGGGCCAGGCTCTACCCCGCCGAAGACCTGCTCAGCCTCGTGCAGCAGCTCCCGGAGAGTCACCGCCTAGCGATGATCGTGCTGGTGGCATGCAACAGCGCGATGACATCCAGCAACCACACGATGAATAGCCTGGCCGCACAGCTCGTGATCGGCGGCGGAGTGCCGGCGGTGCTGGCCATGCAGCGCATGGTCGAGATCACGCTGGCCCGCCGCTTCACCTACCATCTGAGCGAGCACCTGCTGCGCGGGGGGGTGATCGACGTGGCCGTCAACACCGCGCGGCGGCGCGTCTTCACGCCCAATGACATCGGCTGGAGCACGCCGACCCTCTACATGCGCTACGCCGACGGCCGGCTCTTCACGCCGAACGCGCAGCTGGAGTACGTCGAGGGGATCCTGGCAGACCAGACCTACGTGCGCTGGGGCGGGCCAGAGTTCATCGAGGCCAGCGTGCTGGTGGTCGCCCCGGGCCAGAGCTGGAGCCTGCTGCGCCTACGGCCCGAGGACGCGCCATCCAGCGTGAGCGTGATCGAGACGCTGCACCGCATCCTCGATCAGGGCCAGCCCGGCGAGCGCCACGGCCGGGCGGCGACCCCGGCGGCCGGCCACAGCAACATCGTCGCCGTGATCGGGCCGCCCCACTCCGGGCAGACTACCATCCTCCAGCGGCTGGCCTACGACTTCGCGCTGCGGGTGACGAGCAACCCGAGCAGCCCGCCGGGGATCATGATCTCGCTCACCGGCTACGAGAGCCAGCGCGGCGGCGGCCGCCTGGAGCGCCACATCATCGAGCAGGCCCGCGCCGCCAACGCCGCCCTCGGCGACGCGCTTGCCGAGCTGTTCCGCCCGCAGACGGTGATCCGGGCCAACTACCAGCGGCCGCGCTACATCTTCCTGCTCGACAACCTCGACAGCCTGCCCGAGAGGGTCCGCATCGACGCCGCCGACGACCTGAGCGAGCTGGCCGCCGACATGATCGACCAGCAATTTGTGATCACCTCGTCGCAGGAGAGCTTCCCCGCCCAGGCGCTCAGCAGCGCCCACGTGCTAGTGATCCAGGCGCTGAGCGAGCAGCAGATCTTCCGCTACATCCGCCGACGCGAGGAGCGCGGCGCCTACCAGATCTTCGGCCAGATCCGCGACAACCGCCTGCTCGCCCTGGCCAGCGACCCGAGCCTGCTCGCCATGATCTATGCGCGGATAGCCGGCGACCCGCTGGCCCACCTGACCCGCAACCAGCTGGTGCAGGAGTACCTCGACCAGGCCCTCAGCAAGCTCACCCCGCGCTACAGCATCGGCGACGTCGCCCGCGAGAGCCTGGGCGCTCTGGCCTGGCACAGCCGCTGGAACCACCTTGAGCAGCTGCCGCTCAGCGAGGCGTTTCGGGTGATGGCCGATGTGCGCCGCGACCGCGACTATAGCCTTGAGGATCTCTACCTCGCCCTCTGCGAGGCCCGCCTGCTGATCGGCGTCGAACAGGTCGCCACCCGCTTCGTCAACCCGGTCATCCACGCCTACTGCGCCGCCGTGGCCCTATCGGCGCGCCCGGATCGCGCCGAGCGCATACGCGATATCATCATCCTCTGTAGCAGCCCGCAGCGGCAGATCTGGTGGGAGGACGTGATCTACGCGCTGGCCGGCATGATCAAGGACCCCGTGCCGCTCTTCGAGGGTCTGGCCGTAGCCATCCGCGCGGGGAGCTACACCCACGCCCTGATCGCCGCCCGCTGCCTGGAGGCCCTGCCGCGCGAGCAGGACGCCCATCTGCCCGCCAGGCTGCGCAACGAGCTGCTCGACGCATGCGTGCTGCGGCTGCGCGCCGACCGCGAGCCGGTGGCCGACCGGCGCGAGCAGATCGCCACCGCCCTCGGCCGGCTGAGCCACCCCCAAGTGCGCCACGAGCTGCGCCGAATCCTGGTCGAGCGCGTCCGCGAGACGAGCAGCGGCATGCGCTATGAGTACACCAATGTGCGCATCGCCGCCGCCCGCGCCCTGCGCAATATCTACCTGCCGAGCAACCTGAAGCGCAGCGAGGGCGACCCGCGCGCCGACGTCGATGGCCTCCTGCTTAGCCGCAGCGGATCCGACACGGCCTCGATGGCCGATCACGCCAGCGCGAGCCAGGCCCCCGCCCTGCCGCTCGCCGAGCGACGCCACGACCAGATGCTGGTGCGGCTGATGCGGATCTGGGAGAGCGGGACAGCTGCCCGCGACGAGTTCCGCGACATCCTACACACCTCGCCGAACCCGCCCGAGCGCGCCCTGGCCGCCTTCGCCCTGGGCGACATGATCAACACCGAGGGCAAGAAGCTGCAGGATGCGCGCCAGCTCCTGCGGGTGATCCTCGGCCCCAAAGACACCGCCGACGAGGTGATCAGCCCCGACTGGGAAGACACGATGTGGGCGGCCGCAGACGCGCTGACGCTCTTTGAGCCAAACCAGGTGGCCCCGCTGCTGGCCGTGCTGGTGAGGCACAATCGCGACATCCCCAACAGCGCGGCCCAGCAGCTCGCCTACCTGGCCGGCCGCCTGCGCGCCGCCGACAGCGAGGTGATCAGCTGGCTGACCGCCCTGCTTATCACCAACCCCAGCCAGACGATCAAGAGCAAGGCGCTGCAGAGCCTGGCCTGGATGGGCATGGGCGTCGAGCAGCAACAGCTCGCGCTAGACGACGGACGCCCCGGCCCGACGCTCAAGCAGGTGATCCAGGACATCGCCGCCGGGCGGGAGATCCGCCCGCTCAAGCTGGGCAGCTTCAGCATCGCCGCCCGCCAGAGCGACATCGACGGCGAGCCGGCCTACCTGCGGGGCAAGGCGATCGAGGCCCTGGCGTGGATCGGCGACGCCGACACCCTGAAGGATCTCGACGGGGAGGTGGACGGCTGGCCGCTGGATCTGCGCGAGCAGTGGTACACGGCCGCCGCGACGATCCGCGACCGCACATCGCAGGCGTAGGATGTCCTGAGGGATTGCTTAGGCTGCCCTCATCGGCTGCTTAATTGAGCTGGCTACACTGTTGTCACCGGTGGCTCCGGCCGCCTGCTACCCGCCACACTCGTCAGGGAGACAGCGATGACATCAGCGATACGTGTGCTGATTGTGGATGATGACGCCCCATTCCGACGCTTACTGCGCATGGTGCTAGCCGCGCCCGACATCGAGATCGTTGGCGAGGCGGCCAATGGCGCGATGGCGGTTGATGCCGCGCGGCGGCTCAGGCCGGATCTGGTGCTGATAGATTATAATATGCCGGTCATGAATGGCCTTGATGCCTCCCGCCAGATCGCCAATGCCGCCGGAGGCCCGGCGATTGTGATGCTCACCAGCGATATCTCGCCGGAGCTGTGCGCTGCGGCGCGGCATGTGGGGGTGCGCGACGTCCTCTACAAGGGTATCAGCATCAATACGCTGAGCCAGACGGTGCTGACGGCGGCCAGCTTCGGCGCGCGGCTGATCGAGCGTGCGGCGTAATGAATGATCGAGATCATGACCTGCTATGCCTACAAAACCTTCGCTCCCATCCGCTCGACCACCGCGCCGGAGATTGAATCGGGTTCGACTAGGCGGCGTAGCTACCGCCCTAGCGCTGCTGCTCATGGCCGGCGCGGGCGGCATATTCTGGGCGCTGCACGACCCGGAGCGGGGCGCGGCCATGGCCGAGGCCGCCCGCGAGGTGGTCGGGCCGCAGGCGGTGGCCTTCGTTGAGCAGTGGGCCTTCACCGCCCAGGATCTGGCGCAGCAGGCGCGCTACCAGACCACTGGCGCCGCCCCGACGATCAGCTGGGCCGCGCCAGCGATCAGCGCGGCCCCGGCCCAGATCACGGCACCGACATCGACACGCCCGCTTGCGATCTCGCCGGCCCTGGCCGCCGAGCCTGATGCGCCTGGGCAGGCCCAAGCCCTCGACTGGTCGCCGCTGGTGACACTGCCCGATGGGACGCCTGTGATCGAGCGGGCGCTCGTCTCGCCCGACCAGCAGCGACCCTACGTGCAGGCCGCATTGGTGCGGATGGATCTGTCCCGCTCCCAGCTGCACCTGATCGCGGGCACCCTTGAGCCAAAGTCGAGCCTGGTGCAGAAGCGCCCCGGCATGATCCCGGTCGCAGATCAGCAGGCCAGCCAGCTGCTGGCCGCGTTTAACGGCGGGTTCCGCGCGATCAATGGCCAGTTTGGCATGCTCAGCGAGGGCGCGACGTGGCTGCCGCCCAAGGATGGGCTGGCGACCCTGGCGATCTACCGCGACGGCCACGTGCGTATGGGCACGTGGGGCGATGATATCAACCCCGACCCGATGATAGTGGCGTACCGCCAAAACTGCCCGTTGCTGCTCACGAATGGCGAGCCCACCCCGGAGGCCGCGCGCAGCGATAAGGCGCTGTGGGGCAAGACGATCACGAATCAGACCACCACCTGGCGCAGCGGGCTCGGCCTCAGCGCCGACGGGCGCTACCTGATCTACGCGGTCGGCGACGGGCTGACGGTGCCGACCCTGACCACGGCCCTGTCCGACGCTGGCGCCAGCATGGGCATGCAGCTCGACATCAACAAGTTCTACACCCGCTTCGACACCTACGAGGTGGACAGCAATGGCCAGCTCCTGGCGCAGAAGCTGATCGACCAGATGCAGGGCAACGCGACCCAATACCTCAAGCCCAACTCCCGCGACTTCTTCTATCTGACCGTGCGCTAGCTGCGCCGCAGATCGCCTCCATGTGCATCGCGACACAGTGTATACTGTGCCGCGATGCATATTCTCATCACCGGCGGCACCGGCTTCCTCGGCCGGCACGTCGCCCGCCTGCTCCTTGATCGCGGCCACCGCGTGCGCCTGATGGGCCGCGGCTTCGCCGAGGCCGCCGACCTGATCGCCGCCGGCGCCACGCCCATCCGCGCCGACCTGCGCGACCACGGGGCGGTGATCGCCGCCTGCGCCGGGGCGGAGGCCGTCGTCCACGCGGGCGCGCTCTCGGCGCCCTGGGGGCCGCGCCGCGACTTCCTGGCGATCAATCTGGGCGGCACCGCCGCCGTGATCGCCGGCTGCCGCCGCCACGGTGTCGCGCGCCTGGTGGCCATCTCTTCGCCGGCGGTGGTCTTCACCGGGCGCGACCACGAGCTCACCACCGAGGCCGCGCCCTACCCGCGCCGTCCCAGCTCGATCTACGCCCACAGCAAGCGCCTGGCCGAGGATCTGCTGCGGCAGGCGCCCGACGTGCCGGCGGTGATCCTGCGGCCCAAGGCGATCTTCGGGCCGGGCGACCGCGCCCTGCTGCCGAGGATCGTCGCCGCCGCCCGCGTCGGGCGCCTGCCGCAGGTCGGCGGCGGGCGCAACCTGGTGGACCTGACCTACGTCGAGTGTGTGGCCCACGCGATCGACCTGGCCCTGACGGCCCCCGCCGCCGTCGGGCGCACCTACCACATCACCAACGGCGAGCACGTGCCCCTGTGGGATCTCATCCGCGCGGTGCTGCGGCGCCTGGGCATCCCCGCGCGCCTGCCGGCCGCGCCCCTGCCGGTGATGCTCGCCGCCGCCACAGCGATGGAGGCCCGCGCCGCGATCACCGGCCGCGAGCCGCTGCTCACCCGCTACAGCGTCGCCATCCTCGCCCGCACCCAGACCTACGACATCTCGGCCGCCCGCCGCGACCTCGGGTACTGGCCGCCGGTGAGCGTGGCCGAGGGCGTGGAGCGGACATTGCAAATGTTGAATGTTGAATGTTGAATGCTGAATGGGCATGCATCTTTAAGGAGCAGGCACGCATATGACACCGTCCGAACATTCAATATTCAATATTCAATATTCAACATTACTGCTCCTCGACACCGGCCACTGCCTGGTCTCGGCGCACCACGTGATGCGCGGCGCGCCCCGGCGACCGATGGCCTGCCGGGCCCTGGTGGCGCTGATCGGCCACCCGCAGCACGGCTGGACGCTGTTCGACACCGGCTACGCGCCGCGCATGCTGGCGGCGACGCGCCGCCTGCCCTGGCGGCTCTACCGGCTGGCCACGCCGCTGCGCATCCGCCCCGAGCAGGCCGCCGTGCGCCAGCTGGCCCAGATGGGCATCGGGCCGCCGGACATCCGCCGGGTGATCATCTCGCACTTCCACGCCGACCACGTGGCCGGGCTGCGCGACTTCCCCGGCGCGCCGGTGATCGCCTCGGCTGAGGCCCTGGCTAGCGTCGCGGGGCTGCGCGGGCTGGCCGCCCTGCGCCGCGCCCACATCCACGC
>JBAXES010000125.1:0-8992 GCA_037140315.1 Chloroflexales bacterium | reverse complement strand
AGGCGGCCTCCAGCAGCACCACCGAGCGCTCGGTGGTGCTGCTGGAGGCCGCCTCTCTGGCCAACGGCGCCAGCGGGCGCAACGGAGGCATGGCCCTCAACTGGGTCAACGGCATCGACCACAGCGACCCCGAGCTGAGCCGCCGCATCTACGCGCTCACCAGCGCGGGCCTGACGGCCATGCGCAACCTGATCGCGCGTTACCGTCTGCCCGTCGCCCATCGCCACGACGGCACCCTGACGATCTACACCAGCCAGGCCCGCGCCGAGGCCGCCCACGCCGAGGCCGAGTATCTCTCCAGCCTGGGCATCCCGACACGCTTCCTCTTGCGGGAGGAGCTGGCGGCGCAGTTCGCCGCGCGCGGCGCGTGCGGTGCCACCCTCGAGCCGGGCACAGGGCAGATCAACGGGGCGCAGCTCGTGCGCGGCCTGCGACCGGTGCTGGAGCAGCGCGGGGTGCGCATCTACGAGCAGACGCCGGTGCTACGCGTCGAGCCTGGGCGCACGATCCGCCTCACCACGCCGCAGGGCGAGGTGCGCGCCCGCGCCGTTATGCTGGCGACCAACGGCTACACGAGCAAGCTGGGCTTCTTCCGCGACGCGCTGTTCCCGCTCCACTCGAGCGTGTTCGCCACGGGGCCGCTGACGCCGGAGCAGCAGCATGCTCTGGGATGGCGTCGCTACGCCGGATTCTCCGACGACCTCGACCGGATCGCCTATGGCTCGCTGACCGACGACGGCCGGATCATCTTCGGCGGCGGCAGCAACCAGTCCTATGTCTATCGCTTCAATAATCGCACCACGCTGCCCAACACGGCAGGGCAGGCCCGCCGGGCCCAGGCGGCCATCGCACAAACGATGGCCGCCTACTTCCCCGACGCGCCCGCCCTGCCGATCACTCACCGCTGGAGCGGCGTCCTCGGCATCACGCTGAACCGGCAGCCCCTCTGGGGCCGCACCGGGGAGGACCACAACATTTACTACGCCCTCGGCTACTCGGGCCACGGCGTCACCCTGGCCAACCTCGCCGGCGAGTTCATCGCTGACCTGTACGCGGGCGACGACAGCCGCTGGCGCGGGCTGCCCTTCTACCAGGGCGGCTACGGGCAGATCCCGCCCGAGCCATTCCGCTGGGTCGGCTACCAGCTCTTCACCCGCCTGACCGGCCAGTCGCCGCGCGCATAGTGGTGTTCACGCGAGGTGATCAAACATTAGTTAATTGTGAATAACCATACAAAAATACATCCTCACGTGCCACGATCATTTCGCTACAGGTTCCCCCTTTCATGGGTGATATGCTCACGGCAGCATTCCTGCTTCGACTCAAAAAAGCCCTCCCCGCACAGCTTTACATCCCAGCGCTGGGGCATCGCTGTGACCCAAGATGCCGTGAAGCCAGGTATTCGTCACCCATTCATGCACTTGATGGCATGGCTGACCATCGTTGGTTGCATCCTTCTCTCATCTGCGCCACTCAGAGTGACTTCGGTGTCCGTCGCTTCAGCGCTAGGACAAGGTTACAGGCAACAGGCAACAGAAATACCGCATCCTGATGCAGTGCAATTGCCTGAATTGCAACGTACGCTGAAACCTTGTCTAGCGACCGTACCCTAGACATATGGAAGACGCCTATGACCGGCACAGACGATCAGACCGGCGATGACCCCAGAGTAGACGACCTAGAGCGCCGCCTACGCACGGCGCTCCCCCCTGAGCAGGCACACCACGCCGCGATGATCGCCCGCGTGCTAGCACGCCTTGATGCCGGTACGTTGAGTTCCCAACATATCCTTGATCAACTGCTACGTGAGCCTGAAAGCCTCTTGACATCAACCGAGCGTGATACGTCTCTATCAGGGGTCTTAACAATCGGCGCAGGTAGCCAGATCGGCGATATTGTAATAGACGATATTGTAGGCCGTGATCAAGTGCAATTCTTCCTAAACATCTACGAGCAAGCCAGAACAAGCATACCTCCTGAGCCGCCACCAATGCTCGCTCCGCCGCCAGATCAGCCGAACCGGTTGTCACAGGCGCTCGACCAGATCAGGCGCGGGGAAGGCGAGATGCTGCTGGCAGATCTTGCCGATGCGCCACCCGAGGGCGACGGGAAGCGAGCGCACGCCGCGCTCGCAGCGCAGCTGGCGGAGACGCCCGACGTGCCACTTGCGATCCGGCTACAGGCCGCAGATCTGGCGGGGCAGCTGCGCGATCCGCGCATCCCTGTTACCGTCGCGCAGTGGCAATACGAAGTGGAGCGCATCCCCCGGCAGTTCGGCTCGCAGAGCTGGACACAGACAGCCCCGCCCTACTGGTGTTATATGCCAGATGGCCGATACCAGATCGGCGGTTGGGGTTCCAGCGACACCATGGCCCTGCTGGAGCTGCCCCCCTTCTGGGTAGCCCGCCTCGCCATCACAGCTGCGCAGTATGCGCCATTTGTTGCCCGAGGCTATGGAGCCGACGCCGAGGCCTGGTGGGAGCCGCTGGGCTGGCGCTGGCGGCTGAGTGAGCGGCGCACACAGCCCTGGGAGTGGGATAAGGCGCTGTATAACCGATCGAACCAGCCGGTACTCGGCGTGACCTGGCACGAGGCGACGGCCTACTGTCGTTGGCTGAGCGCGCAGCTCGCCGATATGCTCCCTGCGGGCTACATCGTGCGTCTGCCTACCGAGGCCGAGTGGGAGGCATCAGCGTCGTTCGATGGGACGGCCACCCGACGCAGGTTTCCGTGGGGGGCAAATCCTCCGACGCCGGATCTGGCGATCTACGGGCAACCGCGAAACGGGCGGCCTACACCGGTAGGCTGCTTTCCGGCGGGGGCAGCGGCGTGCGGTGCCCTCGACTTAGCCGGCAACATTTGGGAGCTCACCACGAGCCGCTATGCGCACTACCCCGAGCGAAGCCAGTCTGCGGTAAAACTAAGCTCGAACACACATCCTTCCTGGCGCGGGGGCTCGTGGATCGATAACGAATCAAGCCTCCAGTGTGGCTCACGAGGGAACCACTATGTCGTCTTTAAGAGCACCGTGAGCTACGGCTTTCGGATCGTGCTGGCCCCCTCGCTTGAATAGCGTGTCCGGCCCGGTGCAACTCCCTCCTGTGTCTATCGAGCTACAACCTAAAATACCGTGGAGAGACTCCCTATGTCACGCCACACGATTGAGCTCTATGTGCTGGGCATGATGTACTTTGATGACGACACACGTGAGACGGTCTTGCTCGATAAATCTACGCTCGGCGTGCTTGGATCGCTCTTTACAGCCCACTTCAAGAATAAGCCCGAAGTGGGCCAAACCGCCGACGCAGCATACTTCAAGGTTCGGATGTCCAAAGCGGAGAGTCCCGCGTCGTTCAGGGAGTGGATCGGCCCTGACCTTTTTGAGATCGCGCGTGAGATCCAGTTCGGCTACTACCATCATCGCGCTATTTTGAAGACCTCGTTTGAGCAGAACACCTCACTAGCCGAGATCCGCTCGTATCGAAGCACCATCCACCGAATCGTGCGAGAAAAGTGCTTTGATCACTTCACCGACTACCAGGTAAACCTCCCCAACCAACCCACTCCCCTCACCATCCGCTATATCTACTCGTACACGCTCATTATCATTCCTAATGGGTATGGTGACAACCAAGGGGAACAGACTGCCCTCGAGAAGGAAGGGTACGACGATGTCTTCTCAACACGAAGCACGGCCTTTGGGTTCACCTTGACAGAGAGCAAACGGCTAGGGCTGATCTGGCCAAAAAGCCACTATGTGCGGATCAGTGTGCCCGGGACAATTATCTACCTGAGTGGCAATACTATTGACAGCGAACTCAAGTACAAGGTAATCGACGGCATTTACTACGGCGGGCTCTACAATAAGATCAAAATCGATGCCAGGACAGCGCTCGAGAACGGCAAATTCGTCCCGCTGAACCAGTGGCCGCAAGATCTTATGATCGACACCTACCGAGTGCTTAACGAGACCGTGAGCATTCACGAACTGAGCTATATTTCTGTGGCTGTGGAGCGATTCTCCCTGGCACTTGGCATTATCGCGCTGATCATCTCGTTGATTGCACTACTTCGATAGAGGCTGATGATGGAACCATGGCTCTGTGGGGTCGACTTCGGTGGGTCGAAACTCGCGGTCGGCCTTGTCTCTGGTGATGGTCGCCTGAAGGACAAGATTGTGGTCTACGACCATATTGGCCGAACCGAGCAGCAGGTTGTAGCATATACCGCTGAGATCATCTGGACGCTGCTGCGGCAGAATCACCTCGACATCAGTCAAGTTGAAGGCATCGGGGTGGGCTTCGCAGGGCACGTCAGCCACAGCGAAGGTATAATTATCACCACCTCCAACATGCATGGGTTCAAAACATTTGCCCTCAGAGACGCTCTCCAGGAACGGATCCCGCTGCGAGTCTCTGTAGACAACGACGCAAACGCCCAGGCATACGCCGAGTTCACCTACGGTGCCGGTCGTGGACACAACGATATGATCTTTATGACCGTCAGCACTGGTGTTGGCGGGGGGATTATCATCAACCGAAAGCTCTACCGGGGCGTAGCTGGCACAGCTGGCGAGTTCGGTCATATGATCATCAACCCCGGACTCCCGGTGCAGTGCGGCTGCGGCAACTATGGCTGCCTCATGGCATCGGCAAGCGGCCTGATGCTGCCGAAGGTCGTTGAACACTACCTGGCGCAAGGCATCTCGACACATCTGGAAAGCTCGCAGCTTGCGACCATTGATGGCCATCTCCTGAAAGCGGGTGCAGCCGCTGGTGACGAGCTCTGCATGAGGGTGATAGACGTATATGCACGTGCTATCGGGGTTGGGGTTTACAACCTCTTCCAGATCTTTAACCCACCGATCATTATCCTTGGCGGGGGCCTGATGAACCTCGGCGAGGCGTTCTTCGCGCAGATTAAGGCAGTGTACCGATCATTGCTCAAGGATATGGAGTATGTCTCCATGGAGATCGTACGGTCGGAGCTAGGGGAAGACGCGGGGGTGATAGGCGCTGCCGCCCTGATCCTGGAGGCGACATCCTAGCGTTTGGCAGCCTCACCGTCGGCCTCGGCGGGCCCTTCGGCGAGCAGGACCAAGACCATGGGCTGTGCCCAACGGCGTCACACCTTTTCAATGTAACACGGAGCACCTCAATGCTTATCGGCGGCGTCATCCTCATCATCATCGCAGTCATCTGCTTCTTCGTCGCCCGCTCGAACGCCGGCTCCCTCGCCGCTATGAACGCGACCGACACCTACACAGCCCAGCTCCTAGGCGAGGTGTACCGCAAGATCGCCGGCAGCATCGGCGCGAGCGACCTGGCCCAGCCCTGCGAGATCGCCGGCAGCATCGAGTCTGAATCGCCCCTGGCCGGGCCGATCTCCGGACGGCCCTGCGTGGCCTACAGCTACACCGAGACGCGCGAGTACGAGGAGCGGGTGACCAGCACCGACTCCAACGGCAAGCAGGTGACGACGGTTGAGCGGCGCAGCGAGCAGCTGAAGAGCGAGGACCGGCGGGTGAAATTCTATGTGCGCGACGCCACCGGGCGCACGCTGGTGCTGCCGGAGGGCGCCGATCTCGACCTGGAGGACAGCGGCAGCCGCTTCGACGAGGTGCAGCAGCCCTGGTCGGGGCTGACCCGCACGCTCGGCCAGCGCCACGTCGAGCAGAGCATTGCACCGGGCACACAGGTGTATATCTTGGGCTGCGCAGTGGATCACCAGGGCGCACCGGCGGTGGCCCGCCACCCCACCAACACGAGCCAGCGCTTCCTGGTGAGCCGCAAGAGCGAGCGCGAGCTGGCCGGGTCGGCGGCGGCCTGGGCGCGCGGCATGTACTATGCCGCTGCGGCCGCCGCCGTCATCGGCATGGTCCTCACCATACTCGGCCTACTGGCCTTATAGCGGGGCTGCCGAACGGCCCTCACCCTCCGTCCCCCTCGCCCGCTGCGGCGGGCGAGGGGGGGCTTCAGCCCGAACGCCCGTTGTGCGGACGCACTGAACACCCTCATCGTCTTCGTGTATATGATTTTTATCGGGGGCCTGCGGCTCCTGATCGCTCTTTGCCATAGGCCAGGATCTCGTCGAGGAAGCGCGAGGGCTTGAGGACCTGGCCGCGGTTGCGGCCCGGCGCCCAGGAGAGGTAGAGCCGCTCGGCGGCGCGGGTGAGGGCCACGTAGCAGAGCCGGCGCTCCTCCTCGATGCCGTCGGGCGTGCCCAGGCTGCGCTCGTGGGGCAGGGTGCGCTCCTCCAGGCCGGTGACGAAGACGAAGGCCCACTCCAGGCCCTTGGCGGCGTGGATGGTCAAGAGCTGAACCTGGTCGCGCTCGCTCTCCTTCTCGTCGGCGTTGGTGATCAGGGCGATCTCCTGGAGCATCGACGACAAGCTCTCGTGATCCTCGGCGGCAACCATCAGCTCCTGGATGTGACCGCGGGCGTCGGGCAGATCCTCGGGGCTGACCCGGCTCTCTAGGGCGGCCATGTAACCGCTCTGCTCCAGCACATCGGCCAGCAGGTGGTCGGGCGAGGCGGTGCCCGCAGCCATACGCCGCCAGCGTGACAGCAGGGCGGCTATGCGCCTGGCCCCCTCGGCGGCCTTCGGCGCGAGCAGCTTGACGGCCTCGGGGCGGTTCAGAGCCGCTGAGAGCGAGATCTCGCTCTGGGCGGCGAAGGTGGAGAGGCTGGCGATGGCCTGGGCCCCAAGGCCGCGGGCCGGCACATTGATGATCCGCACTAGGCTCAGGTTATCGGCCGGGTTGGCGATGGCGCGCAGGTAGCAGAGGGTGTCGCGCACCACAGCCCGGTCGTAGAAGCCGACGCTGCCGCGCACGCTGTAGGGGATCTGGGCGTGGCGCAGGGCGGCCTCGATCACGCGGCTCATATGGCGGGTGCGGTAGAGGATGGCCATCTCGCGCAGGCGGCGGCCGGCCCCGTGCAGCTCGTTGATGCTGCGGGCGATCTGCTCGGCCTCCTCGCGCCCGTCCTTCGACTCGTGGACGAGCACGCAGCGCTCGCCGGGCGCGGTGACGCCGGCGGCGCGCAGGGCCATGGGCGCGACCGCCTGGCTGTGGCGGATGACGGCGAAGGCCGCGTCGAGGATGGGCTGGCGTGAGCGGTAGTTGGTCGACAGCTCGATCACCTGGGACTCGGGGAAGTCGTGGGCGAAGCGGGTGATAATGCTGTGGTCGGCGTTGCGGAACCCGTAGATGCTCTGCATGCCGTCGCCGACCACAAACAGCGAGCGCGGGCGGCTGCCGGCGGGGCGGGTGAGCAGCTCGATCAGGGCGTGCTGGCTGGGGTCGGTATCCTGATACTCGTCCACCAGCACGTGGTGCCAGCGGTCCTGGAGCTGCTCCAGCACATCGTGGTGCTCGGTGAGCAGGCGGTGTGACAGCAGGATCAGGTCGTCGAAGTCGAGGGCGTTAGACTGCTCCAGGGCGCGCTGGTAGCGCCGGTAGCAGCCGGCCACAAAGCGGTCCACCGGGTCTGGCGAGAAGCGGGCCATCAGGCGCGGGGTGAGCAGGCGGCTCTTGGCGCGCGAGATCCGGCGCAGCACCTCGTCGGGTTCCAGAAGCATGGGCGGGCGCTCGGTGGCGGCGTCGAGGGCAGCGGCAGCCAGCTGGAGCTGCTCGTCACCGGCGTAGATAGTGAAGTCAGCGGTGTAGCTGCCGATGCGCCCGGCGATCTGCTCGCGCAGCACGCGGGCGCAGACGGCGTGGAAGGTCCCGGCGACCAGGCCGCGCACGCCCTTGCCCTTGCCGAGCTGGGCGCGCAGGCGCTCGCGCATCTCCTTGGCGGCCTTGTTGGTGAAGGTGAGGGCGAGGATCTGGGCGGGCTTGGCGCCAGCCCCGATCAGGTGGGCGATGCGCAGGGTGAGCACGCGGGTCTTGCCGCTGCCCGCGCCGGCGCGCACGAGCACGGGGCCGACGGGGGCCACCACCGCCGCCCGCTGATCGGGGTTGAGTCCTCTGAGTGCGTCCATGGTGACGCATCATACCATGCCGCAGGGCTGCTGCTATGTCCCTGGGGCGTGCCCCAGACCCAGCTTTTTGTTAGGTTTGGGCGGCGACGCCGCCCAAACCTAACAAAAAAAAAGAACGTGGGGGCGACGAAGCCGCCCCCACGCCCCACCGGGAGGTGACGACGCTGCTGCGCCGCGACGGCCCCTAGAACGGCACTTCCTCCTCGGAGACTTCGGCGGGAGCGTCGGCGTGCTCGGGGCGCGGCGAGTCGAGGAACATCACCTCCTGGGCGCGCACGAAGCTGCGGTAGCGGGTCTGTCCGCTCTCCTTATCGACCCAGCTGTCGTTGCGCAGGCTGCCCGTCACCCGGACGCGCCGGCCCTTGTGCAGGTAGGTGTTGCACAGCTCGGCCAGGTGCTCCCATGCCTCAATGTTGGTCCAGTCGGTCTCGTGGAGCCGGTTGCCCTGCTCGTCCTGGCCGGCGATGCGGTTGGTGGCCAGGCTAAAGCGGCACAGCGCCTTGCCGCTCGACAGAAAGCGCAGCTCCGGGTCGGCGCCCAGGCGGCCGATCAGCTCGACATGGTTCAGGGTTCCCTTCACAGCGTTCACGGCGATCCTCCTGTGGGTAGGCCGGGCATCTGCGCCGGCTCCAGCGGGCCGACACGACTGTCGGCGTCGCTAGTTGTACCGGGCGGGGGGCGGAGAAGGTTACGTAATCCTTTGCGCCCGGCCCTACAGGGGCGTATAATAGGCTTACTTCATTTCTGATCTCGCATGATCGTTAACCCCTATGGGCGACCTAGCTCTACAACCGACCACCATGGCCGCCCTGCTTGATCTAAGCCGTCTGGTCTGCGCATCGCTTGACCTGAACGAGGTGCTTAGCCGGGTGATCGCGGCTGTCTTCGACCTGAGCGGCGCCGAGGAGATCTCGATCATGCTGCTCGACGACAGCAGCGAGCACCTGAGCATTATAGTGGACCCAAGAATCTAGACACTCAGGCGAGCAGGGTTCCGTACAATAG
>JBAXES010000124.1:0-9091 GCA_037140315.1 Chloroflexales bacterium | reverse complement strand
ATCTGCTCGCCAGCAAGGCGCGCCTGGTGGTGCGCTATGGCGGCGGCAATAACGCGGGCCATACCGTCGTAAACCACCTCGGCACATTCAAGCTCCACCTCATCCCGTCCGGCATCTTCGACCCAGCCACCGTCAATGTGATCGGCAGCGGCGTGGTGATCAGCCCCGAGGTACTCCTCCAGGAGATCACCGATCTGCAGAGCCGCGGCGTGAATACCAGCAAGCTCTTCATCAGCGAGCGCGCCCACGTGGTGATGCCGTACCACGTCATGCTCGACAAGCTCCAGGAGCATGATCGTGGCGACGGCAAGATCGGCACCACCGGGCGCGGGATCGGCCCGGCCTACGCCGATAAGATGAGCCGCACCGGCATCCGCATCGCCGACCTGCTCCACGAGGAGACGCTGCTCAACCGGCTCCGCGTCGTCCTCGAGGAGAAGAACCGCCTGCTCACCAAGCTCTATGGGGTCAAGCCGCTCTCGCTCCACGACACCTACCTGCGCTACCTCGACCTCGGGCATAAGCTGGCCGACCACATCACCGACACACACCCGATCATCCAGCGCGCCCTAGAGAAGGATGTGCCGGTGCTTTTGGAGGGTGCCCAGGGCAGCCTGCTCGATGTGGACTATGGCACCTACCCCTACGTCACCTCGTCGCCGCCGGGGGCCGCCGGGGCCTGCCAGGGCGCGGGGATCGGGCCGACCCTGATCGACTCGGTGATCGGTGTGTATAAGGCCTACACCACCCGCGTTGGCGAGGGGCCGTTCCCCACCGAGCTTGATGGCCCCGAGGCCGATGTCCTGCGCCAGCTTGGCACACCCTGGGCCGAGGTCGGTACGACCACCGGTCGGCTGCGGCGGGTCGGCTGGTTCGACGGCGTGATGGCCCGCTACGCGGCCCAGATCAATGGCATCGATACGGTGGCGATCACCAAGCTGGATGTGCTCGACAGCGTGTCGACGATCAGGATCTGCACCAGCTACAAGCTCCACGATACGACGCTGGAGTTCCCGCCGGCCACCACCGCCGTGCTTGAGCAGGTTGAGCCCGTCTACGAGGAGATGCCGGGCTGGATGACGCCGACCACCGCCATCCGCCGCTTCCAGGATCTCCCCGAGGCCGCCCAGGCCTATGTCGCCCGCATCTGCCAGATCGTCGGTGCCCGCCTCGGCATCATCTCGGTCGGCCCCGACCGCGACCAGACGATTATGGCCGGCGAGGTGTTCTAGATAAAAAGGGGCCGGAGCAGGCTGCGCCCGCTCCGGCCCCTCTTTGGTTAGATATGCTCAGCTACCCAGCTTGGCCTGAAGCTGCGCGTTCGATGGCTCGACCAGGATCGAGCCGTCGGGGAAAACAATCGTCGGCACGCTCTGGTTGCCGCGGTTGATCTGCAGCACATAGGCGGCCGCCTGCGCGTCGGACTCAATATCGATATAGGTGTAGGGTCGGCCCAGCTGATCCAGCACGCGCTGGGCGCGCCGACAGTCCGGACACCATGTCGTTCCGTAGACAACAATCTCCTGGCTCTCCACAGTTCCCCCCCCCTCGCTGTGTACACAATCCGCAGGCCTTAGGAGTCATTATACCAGATGGGGGTATGGCTGCCAGGCTTTGACGACGTGCTGTCTGTGACAGTATGTAGCAGATCGCCGATTCTGTGCGCACACGCCAAACGTAGACCCTCTGAAGATAAAATTCCCATTGATTGCACACCTTTTGTCAATCCTTACCTGTTTGACATTCGCGAAGCCGATATGCTACCATAGCTAGGTCAAAACCCGTGACGAAACCATTTGTAACTCCGGCTTGTCGGGCTGCATGCCCCCCGTGCAATAGCGCACGAGGCACTATGGCTGCATCCATATCTTGGTCTGTGTCCGGCCTCTCTCGGATGCAGAGGAGCGCACCGTAACTCATGAAGCTGCACGAGTACCAGGCCCGCGATCTACTCGCCAAGTACGGCATCTCAGTCACCGGCGGCGGTGTTGCCAGCACGCCCGCAGAGGCTCGCGCGATCGCCGAGCAGATCGGCGCGAAGGTAGTAGTGAAGGCGCAGGTGTTTGTCGGCGGTCGCGGTAAGGCTGGCGGCGTAAAGCTCGCCGACACGCCCGATCAGGCCGAGCAGGTCGCCGCACAGATCCTGGGCATGGATATTAAGGGCCTGACCGTCGAGAAGGTGCTGGTCGCCGAGGCGATCAGCTACCAGAGAGAGATCTACGTCAGCGCCATCCTCGACCGCGCCAGCAAGCGGGTGGTGATGATCGCCTCCGCCGAAGGCGGCGTGGAGATCGAAGAGGTCGCCAAGACCAACCCCGGCGCGATCATCAAGATCCCGGCCCACCCCGAGCTCGGCCTGCTCGACTACCAGGCCCGCGAGCTGGCCTTCGCCATTGGGCTGAAGGACGGCAAGCAGGCCCGCCAGTTCGCCCAGATCGCCAGCGCCCTCTACCGCGTCTTTGTCGAGACGGACGCCTCCCTCGTTGAGATCAACCCCCTGGTGGTGCGCGATGACGGCAGCCTCCAGGCCCTCGACTCGAAAGTGCTGCTGGACGACAGCGCCCTCTTCCGCCACCCCGACCTTGCGGCCCTGCGCGACTCAGCAGACGAGCCGCAGGCAGAGCGCCAGGCCCGCGAGGCGGACATCACCTTCATCAAGCTCGATGGCAACATCGGCTGTATGGTCAACGGTGCCGGGCTGGCGATGGCCACGATGGACGTGGTCAAGCTCTATGGCGGCGAGCCCGCTAACTTCCTCGATATCGGCGGTGGTGCCGGTAAAGATAAGGTCAAAACGGCCCTGCAGATCATCCTCGCCGACCCAAATGTGAAGGCGGTGATGTTCAATATCTTCGGCGGGATCACCCGCGTCGATGAAGTCGCCCGCGGCATTATCGCCGCCCTTGATGAGGTCGAGACCGATGTCCCGATGGTCGCCCGCCTAACCGGCACGAACGAGGTCGAGGGCCGCCGGCTCCTCGCGGAGTCACGGCTTATCCCGGCAGAGACTCTGGCCGACGCAGCGCAGAAGGCGGTCGCCGCCGCGTGCGCCTAAGCATGGGCAATCCAGCAGTGAAGGGGCGCGAAGGCGCGTAGCCACGTTATTGGCCGTGGCGCTGCGCCTCTTGTGTTTCTACAGCTCGGTGAGCAGCTGGCGGGCCTGATCAATCAGCTGCTGCTGGTGCCGATCACTGACCGACCGGCCCAGACCCTCGATAATCAGCAGCCACCGGTCGCGCGTCGCTCGGGCAAGGGCCGTATGGAGTGGAGTGTCGCAGATCAGGGAGAGCCAGTCTCTATCTCGCCCAAGCAGCGCGAGCTGAAGCTCGATCTCGGTGTATCGACAGACAACGACGGGCAGCCGCTCAGCCTTCGCCTCAGGGTAGCTCGTCCCAGCAACAAGCTGATCGGGCTCAAGCTTGAAGAGGCCGGCAAGCAAGGTCACGGTGCGCTCGCTTGGGATCGACACCCCCGCCTCCACGTGCGAGACGGCCACCCGCGAGATCGCCAGCCGGTCGGCGATCTCCTGCTGAGTCCAACCGCACGCTGCGCGCAGGCGCGCGATACGCTGGTGAAGCGGCTCAATCATTGATAACTCACTTAGCAGACAGCCAAACCCCAGGGTGCTATAGTACCATCGGTTTGGAAGAGCCAAACCTTCTGCAAGGTGAGGAGCATAGGTAGTATGAAGAAGCGCGCGCTCATTACAGGAATAACCGGCCAGGATGGCAGCTACCTGGCTGAATTCTTACTCGCCCAGGGCTACGAGGTGATCGGCATGGTGCGGCGCACCAGCACGGTGAACTTCGAGCGGATCAAGCATATTCAGGACAAGCTCACCCTGGTCACCGGCGACCTGCTCGACGAGATATCGCTGATCAATATGCTGCGCGACCACCGCCCGAGCGAGGTGTATAACCTGGCGGCCCAGTCGTTTGTGCAGACATCGTGGCCCCAGCCGGTGTTCACCGGTGAGACGACGGCCCTCGGGGTGACGCGCATGCTTGATGCGGCGCGCCTGGTCGACCCGGATATCCGCTTCTACCAGGCCAGCAGCAGCGAGATGTTCGGCAAGGTGGTCGAGGTGCCCCAGAAGGAGTCGACGCCCTTCTACCCGCGTAGCCCCTACGGCGTGGCGAAGGTCTACGGGCACTGGATCACCGTGAACTACCGCGAGAGCTACAATATGTTCGCCTGCTCGGGGATCCTCTTCAACCACGAGAGCCCCCGGCGCGGCCTGGAGTTCGTCACCCGCAAGATCTCGAACGCGGTGGCGCGGATCAAGCTGGGGCTCGATGAGGAGCTGCGGCTGGGCAACCTCGACGCCCGGCGCGACTGGGGCTTCGCCGGTGACTATGTCGAGGCGATGTGGAAGATGCTCCAGCAGGGACAGCCCGACGACTATGTGATCGCCACGGGCGAGACGCACTCCGTGCGCGAGTTCTGTGATCTGGCCTTCGGCCACGTGGGGCTCACCTATAGCGACTATGTCGTTCTGGACGAGCGTTTTATGCGACCGGCAGAGGTGGACCTGTTGATCGGCGACCCGGCGAAGGCGCGGGACGCACTCGGATGGAAGCCAAAGACATCATTCCCCGACCTTGTGCGGGGGATGGTTGACGCGGATATGCAACTACTTAAGGAGCAGAACCGATGACTCAGGCGGAGATGCGGCTGATTGAGGAAGGCTGGGACGCGCTGGTGGAGCGGCTGGGCATCGCCGAGGCGACGCGGTTCGTCATGCTGCTCGACCGCCGCACAGGCGGCGCCGCGCAGCACCTGCGCGCGCTCTGGTCAACCCCCAGCGTCTGTAAGCAGCGCCAGGTCGGATCGATGCAAGGCCAGCCGGTCAATCAGTTCGACGCCTAAGTCGCCGCGATGCGGGCACGCTCCACGCAGAGCAGGCCGGGGACACCCCGGCCTGCTCCGTCTTTGTCGAACACGTGGGAGCGCCCGCGCTAAGCGCTGCTGAGCGGCGGATTAGGCCCGCCTCTCGGGCCGCGACACCGGCTGATCGCGCAGGTCCTGCTCGATCTGATCGAGCCGCGCCATCACCCCGCGCCGCCACTCCTCATCCTCCACCTGCATCGAGCGCACCCGGTAGAGGATCTCATCCTGCACCCGGCGCACCCCGCCCACCCGGTCGGCCAGCAGGCCGATCAGGAAGGTGATCAGGGCCATCATCATGAGCAAGCTGCCCAGCTGCAGCGACTGGAGGTTATCGGCCTCTAGGCCGAAGTTACGGCCAATGTAGACATAGGCCGCGCGCAGCAGCAGCAAGATGCCGGGGATGAAGAAGGCCAGGGCGATGTAGCTGAAGACCTTCAGCGGCTCGTAGGCGGTGTAGGTGCGGGCGATGATCGCCGACTGGCGCTTGATGAAGTTCCAGTTGCCCCGGTGCAGCCGCGAGGGCCGCTCCACCAAATTGGTGCGGATCGGCACTGCGGTGATCGTCAGGCGCCGCTTGCCGGCCTGGATGAGGTTCTCCACCGTGTACGAGAAGTCGGTGGTGACGAAGGTGCGCAGGGCGGCGTGGCGTGAGAGGGCGCGGAACCCGCTCACCGTGTCGGGCACGTCGGTCTCGGAGGCCCAGCGCACCACCGAGCTGCCGAAGTACTGGAGGACACGCTTGATGAGCGAAAAATGCTCGATCATCTGCACCTGGCGGTCGCCGACCACGATATCGGCCCGCCCGGCGACAATCGGCTCCACCAGGCGCGCGATCTCGCCGCCGGGGTACTGGTTGTCGGCGTCAGTGTTGACGATAATATCGGCGCCGAGGCGCAGGGCGGCGTCGATGCCGGTCTGGTAGGCGGTGGCCAGGCCCTTGTTCGATGTGTGGCGCACCACATGGTCGGCCCCGGCACGCCGGGCCACCGCCACCGTGGCATCGGTGCAGCCGTCATCGATGATCAGCACCTCGACGCTGTCGATCCCGGAGATCTGCCGCGGGATATCCGCGATCACCGCCGCGATCGTCTCGCTCTCATTCAGCGCGGGGATCTGGACGATTAGCCGCAGTGGTTTGTTGCTCTGCTCACTCATAGTAGGGGCTATTGTAGCATATAGGCAACCGGCAACGGGCAACCGGCAACGGCTGCACAACGATAAAGATGTCCCCTATTCCCTATCGGCAACACCCTATGCAGATCCAAGATCAACCAAGCAAGGACTACCTGATCGTGCAGGTCGGCGCCGAGCGCTACGCGGTGCCGGGCGCCGCGATCCGCGAGGTGGCCCGCTGGCGTCCGCCGACGCCGGTGCCCGGGGCGCCGCCGGCGCTGCCGGGCATCATCAGCCAGCGCGGGGTGGTGCTGCCGGCGGTTGATATGCGCCATCTGCTGGGGCTGGCGGCGGCCGAGCCAGATCGCGCGGCGCGCTTTGTGATCATCCGCCAGGATCAGGCCGACGTGGCCCTGATGGTGGACGCCGCCCTGGACCACTGCCAGCTGACCGGGGATGATCTGGCCCGGCCGCCGGCGGGGCTGGATGCGCAGCGGGCGCGCCTGCTTGGCGCAGTTGCCCAGCACGAGGGGCAGCCGCTGCTGGTGATCGATCTCGCGGCCCTGCTGGCGGCGCTCCAGGAGGGCGCGTAGCCCGCCATGATCCCCGCCGCCGACAGCGCGATCCTGTGCGTGCAGGCCGGCCGGCGGCGCTACGCCATCGCCCAGGGGCAGATCGATCAGCTCTGCCTGCTCGACCCGGCGGGCGCGCCGACCGACCAGCACGGCCGCCCGCTGATCTGCCGAGAGCTCGGGCCGCTCCTCGGCGAGGCTGATGAGTCCGGCCCCGGCCGCCGCCGCGCGATCACGGTGGCGCTGCGGCGGCGCAGCGTGGCGCTACTCTTCGACCACATCGACAACATGGGCGGGGGTGCGCAGCTAGCGACTCAGCCCCTCTCGCCGCTGATCACCCGCCACCTGGCGCGACCCTGGTTCCTCGGCGCCGTCGTCTACGCGGGCGAGCCGCTGCTGCTGCTCGATCTGCGCCGGATCGCCACCGATGTTGCCATCGGCGCGGTGTGAGGGCCGTAGCGGAATAGCGGGGCTGCGCGGTTTCATCACCAGTGTAAGATGAGAGAGATCGATCTCCCCCCCGGCTCTGCGAGGCATACCATGGCACAGATTGCGCGGCGCATCACTAGAACAGACGATGAACAGGCCATCCTACGCAAAGACAACCTGAATAGCATGGGCCTGCTGATCAGCATCGGCGTGGCGATAGTGGCGGTCTTCTGGGTGACATCAGCCTTCCTGCGGGTCGGCGCGCAGATCGGCGATGTCGCGATCGGCGTCGCCTCGCTGATCGCCGTCGGTGCCCTGGGGTCGTACGGCAGCGCCTACCTGCTGCTCCAGCGCCAGCACACCAACAGCGGCAGCCGGCTGCTCTTCTGCGGCATGGTGCTCGGCTGCGCCATGGGTGTCTACCTCTGCGGCGGGGCGTCTGGCCCGCTCACCCTGACATTCGTCATCCCGGTGGTCAGCGCCGGCCTGCTCGGCCGCGGCCGCGACAGCGTCCTGGTCACTGCCGCCACCGTGCTCTGCGTGGCCGCCCTGGTGGCCGCCGAGCAGATGCTCAGCTACCGGGCCCCGATCGCCAGCAGCCCGTGGATCGTCCTCGTGGCCTTTAGCATCACGACGGCCCTGCTGGCCGGACTGGCCTGGCTGAGCGGGCGCGACCTGACCTACGCCATGGGCCAGTCGCACGAGCGGGCGCAGGAGCTGTTGAACAAGACCGAGCAGCTGATGGAGAAGAACATCCAGCAGGTGGAGCTGGGCAGCGACCTGGCCGCCGCCGCCGCCGAGATGCAGATCACCTCGCAGCAGCAGGCGAGCGGGGCCACCGAGCAGGCCAGCGCCGTCTCGCAGGTGTCCACCACCATCGAGGAGCTCGGCAGCACGGCGCGGCAGATCGCCCAGGCCAGCGAGCACGTGGCCCTGGCCGCCCAGCAGACGCTCGAGAACCTGAGCAGCGGCCAGGGCGCGGTGGATGAGAGCATCCAGGCGATGGAGCGCATCCGCGGGCGGGTGCAGGACGTGAGCACGCGGGTGCTCAGCCTGGGCGAGCGCTCCCAGCAGATCGGCGAGATCATCGACCTGATCGACGACATCTCCGACGAGACGCACCTGCTGGCCCTGAACGCCGCGATCGAGGCGGCCGGGGCGGGCGAGCACGGCCGGCGCTTCGCCGTGGTCGCCGCCGAGGTGAAGAGCCTGGCCAACCGCACCCTCGCCGCCGCCAAGGAGGTCAAGGGAGTGATCGCCGAGATCCGCCAGGCCACCAGCGCGGCGGTGCTGGCCGCCGAGGAGGGCAGCAAGGCCGTCGAGCGCGGCGTCGAACTGGCCCACCGCGCCGGCCAGGTGATGGACAATATTGTGATGGTGGCCGAGCGCACCGCCCAGTCCGCCGCCGAGATCGGCCTGGCCACCGCCCAGCAGCAGAGCGCCAGCGAGCAGGTGGTGGAGACGATGCGCGAGGTGGCCGAGGTGGCCCGCCAGTCGGCGCTCGGCGCCCGCCAGATGGCCGAGTCGGCCGCCACCCTCACCGCCATCGCCGACCGGCTGCATGGGATCGTCGTTAATGATGAATGATAAATGTTGAAGGTTGGAGGTTGAATGCCGGACCTTCAACCTTCAACCTTCAACCTTCAACCTTCAACCTTCAACCTTCACCATTGCAATGGATCTCTCCTCCTTCCACAACCAGTTCCGCGAGGAGACCGCCGAGAACATCCGCGTGCTCAGCGACGGGCTGATGGCCATCGAGGGGCAGGCCGACGATCAGGCCCGCCGCGCCGAGGTCGACCGGATCTTCCGCGCCGTCCACACGATCAAGGGCGGCGCGCGCATGCTCGGCTTTGAGCTGGTGGCCCGCCTGGCCCACGAGCTAGAGAGCGTCCTCGGCGAGCTGCGCCAGGGCCGGCGCGCCCCCGACCACGACATGGCCGGTCGGCTGCTGCGCGGCGGCGACGCGCTGCTTGAGCTGAGCGCCGCCGCCGCGGAGGGCCGGGCCGCCGCCGTCGATCTGGATACGGTGATCGCCCTCCTCGTCGGCGGCCGGGGGCTACGCGGCGGCGGCGCTCAGCTCAAGC
>JBAXES010000123.1:0-9179 GCA_037140315.1 Chloroflexales bacterium | reverse complement strand
ATCTTCGCCTGCGCCCAGCCCGCCTTCACCCCGCGCATGCTCGACCGCTACCTGGTGATCTGCGAGCATAGCGAGCTCGACCCGATCATCGTGGCCACCAAGGCCGACCTGGTGAGCGCCGAGGAGTCGCGCTCTATGCTCGCGCCCTACGAGCGGGTCGGCTACCGCGTGATCTACGCCAGCACCCACAGCGGCCAGGGCATCGACGAGGTGCGGGCGAGCCTGGCCGGGCGGATCAGCGTGGTCACCGGCAAGTCCGGGGTGGGCAAGAGCAGCCTGCTCAACGCCGTGGTGCCCGAGCTGAACCTGGCCACCCGCGCCGTGAGCGCCCTGCTCGGCAAGGGCCGCCACACCACCACCGTCGCCGAGCTGCTCCCGCTGGCCCTGGAGGGCGGCGGCTATGTGGCCGACACCCCCGGCATCCGCGAGATCGGCCTGTGGAACCTGCCGCCCGAGGACCTCGACTGGTGCTTCCGCGAGCTGCGGCCCTTCCTGGGCGAGTGCTACTACAACGGGTGTACCCACACCCACGAGCCCGCCTGCGCGGTGCGCGCCGCCGTCGCCGCAGGCCTGGTCGACCCCGTCCGCTACGACAGCTATGTCCGGCTGCGCGCCGGCGATGGATCATGATGGTGGTCGAAGTTGCCAGCGAAGCTGGCAACTTCGACCACCATCGTGATCTACACCTCGACCACGTCGCCCTCGCGCGCGGCGTCGAAGATCAGCGGGCTCTCCTCATCGGTGAGCTGGCGGCGGTAGCTCGACACCAGGGCGTCGAGCTGGTCGTCGGTGCGGGACTGGGCGTGGTGGAAGATCACCAGCCGCTCGACGGCCGCCTCGTGGGCCAGCTCGATCGCGTCCTCAACCCGGCTGTGGCCGTAGTCCTGCACCTGCTCGGTGCGCGTGTAGGGCGCGCTATGCACCAGGACCTGCGCGCCGGCGGCGAACTGGAGCGCCTGCTTCCAGATCTGGTCGTCGGTGTAGCGCACATCGGTGATGTAGACCACCGCGCGCCGGCCCTCCTCCACCCGGTAGGCCCAGATCGGCGAGTGGTTCCGCCGCGAGAGCGGCATGGCGCTCACGCGCATCCCGCCAACCTGAAAGGGATCGGTCGAGATCGGCTGGAAGCTGTGGGTCGCGCCGATATGGGCCAGGCCGTAGACCGGCGAGTAGACCGGCGAGAGCATCCCGTTGTAGACCATCTCCAGCGAGCCGCGGGTGCTGTCGGGGCCATAGATATGCAGGCGATTGCCGGGGATATGCACCAGGCCGGGGAAGGGCAGGCCGAGGATATGATCCCAGTAGGTGTGGGTGATCAGCAGAGTCATCTCGCCGCCGCCGAGGCCGAACTCGCGGGCCATCAGCGTGTCGCCGAGCTGGCAGAATCCGGTGCCCGTGTCGAGCACCACCATCTCGCCGCCCGCGCCATAGAGCGCCGTGCAGCAGGTGTTCCCGCCATAGCGCAGGTACTCGGCGCCCGGCGTCGGCACGTAGCCGCGCACCCCCCAGAACTGCATCTTCATAGCCGCTCCCCCTTTCGCAGCTCCAGGCCCTCGTAGGCGGCGGCGATGATCAGGCCAGAGTCGCAGGTGGCCCGCTGCTCCGCTAGGATGGCGTCGATCTGCGCATCGGTGTGGTGCGGGTCGTGGTGGAAGAGCAGCAGCTGGCCCACCCCGGCCTCCTCAGCGATCTCGCGGGCATGGGCTGCCGTGCTGTGCCCCCAGTGCGGGAAGCGCGCGTACTGCGCGTCGGTGAACTGCGAGTCGTAGATCAGCCAGTCGGCCCCGCGGGCCAGATCGACGATCTGCGCGCGCATGGCGGCCAGGGCCAGCAGCTCAGCGGCGGTGTTCGGCGTCGGCGTGCCCGTCCACTCGATGCGCTCATCGTCGAAGAGCACCGTGTGGAAGGGGCCGGTGTCGGGGATGAACACCAGGGCGGCGTCGTCGCTCTCGACCCGGTAGGCCAGCGCCCGGTAGGGGTGGTTCGACCGCGCCGTGCAGATGCGCACCCGCGAGTCGAGCTGAAACCTCAGGCCCTCGTGGATCTCGTGGAAGCTTAGCTCGGCCCGCAGATCCTCCAGGCCGATCGGCATCAGCGGGTCGCTCAGGGCGTTGGCGATTGTCGTGCGCAGGCTCGACTGGGTGCGCTGCAGGCCGTAGATCTCTAGCCGGTTCCGGGGGCTGAAGATCGGCGCGAAGAAGGGGAACCCGATGATATGATCCCAGTGGGTGTGGGTGATCAGCAGGTTGATGGTGCTGGGCGGGCTCGGCTCGCGCCCGAGCGCCTCGCCCAGCTGGCGCAGCCCGGTGCCAGCATCGAGGATAATGCAGCTATCGCCGACGCGAACCTCTACACAGGTAGTGTTGCCACCGTAGCGCAGCATCTCGGCCCGCGCGACGGGATAGGATCCGCGTGTCCCCCAGATTCGTACGATCATCGTTGCTGTTGCTTGTCAGTATGCGTCACCACGGACTAGTGTACAGGATAAACGCGGCTTTTTGTAGCTTTCACGCAGGCTCTTTTTAATATGACACATTGTGGCATATACGCAAGGCCGGGCCGCTGACGCTGAAATAAAATATAGTTGACTGAGGTTGCCAGCCGCAATGGCAACTTCAATCAACTATATTTTTGCATGGGAAAGACCCGCTACTTCAGCGTGGCGTACCAGTCGGTATAGAGCTCCTGAAACGACTTGCCGTAGATCCCGCGGTAGTCGGCGGAGCCGGGGCCGCGGCCGCGCCCGCTGAGGTAGAGGTGGTTGAACTTCTGCCAGCCGTAGGTCCGGGCCAGGTATTCGACGAATCCGGCCCACATATCGTAGGCGGCATCGAGGTTGCCGTGGCCGAGGGTGGCCAGGTTGCCGCGGTAGCCAGCCAGGTAGAGCTCGCGGGCGCGGGACTGAAACGAGGACGCCCCCGACAGACTCAGCCAGTACTCGCCGGAGATCCAGCTGGCCAGGCCCTCCAGCAGCACCGTATCGGCGCGCGACTGGACATCCCGGCCGTACGCCTCGGCCTGAAGCGCGTGGGCCATCTCGTGCGAAAGAATCACCAGGGCGTCGTGCTGGCTCTCGCCGGGGCGATAGTAGATCCGCACGTTCGTGTTGCCGTAGGTGTAGGCGATGCCGCGCGTGCCGGGCCCGGGGGCAAGGCTCGCGCTGTAGACGCCCACCGAGAGCCGCTCGGTGAGCTGGGCGTCAAAGCGCTTCTGGATGTAGCTCAGGGCCCACTCGGCCTTCGCCCCCATCGAGGCGACCTCTTCAGCGCTGAAAGTGCCGCCGCCGACGTAGACGTCGATCCGGCGTCCGGTGTAGACCATCTCGCCCGGCAGGCTCGGGCCGCGCCCCGGCAGGAAGACCGTGGGCACTAGCTTATTGCTCGTGTCGGCGTTGAAGCCGCGGCGCGCTAGGGTGGGCGTAGGTGGGATCGGCGTCGCCGTGGCGGTCGGTGGCGCAAGGGTGGTGGTGGGGATCAGCCCCGCCTGTGCGATCGACGCGTTGGTATGTGATGGTGTGCTGGCCGCCGTCAGCCCGACGATGACAAGCAGCGTAACTATTATGATCAGCGCAATCACGGCGCTTTTGCTGCGAGACAATTGGCAAACCTCCGCGACACGGCTTGGTGTCTGCATAGAGCGCACTCATGCGGGAAAAGCGTAAGAGGGGTTATACCACGGGGGGCCAAGGGTGTCAACATGAGGTCAACATAATCAGGGCCACGCCCCCCCGCCCGCCCAGGCCCGATCAAAAAAGGGTAGCGGGGGCGGATTCGCCGCCCCCGCTACCCCTATCGGCTGATGGGTTCGAGCCAGTCCGACTAGCGCCAGACCAACGGCATAAAGACCTGCGACCCGGACAGGCTGAAGGTGCCCTTGGCGGTGTAGTAGCTCACATTGCCGGCCTTATCGGCGGCGCTGACGATCACCCGCACCTGGCCCAGCTGCAGCGGGATGGTCGCCTCCCAGCGCTGCGGATCGCCGACAGGGTTGGGCTGGCTGAAGCTCACCGGCGTCCAGGTGGTGCCCTTGAGCACATACACGCCGCTCACTAGGTCAACTCCCGTTTCGCTCGCGAGTGCGCCTTTATCCACGATCGCCACCACCTTCACGCTGGCGGGGGCGGCGGCGGCCAGCGTGCCGACGCTCTGGGTGGACGGCGTGATCTGGCCGATCTGCACCGACTGGATGGTGGGCGGCGTTGTGTCGGCCTCGCCCGCGCTGGCGTTCGGCGCGTTCGGGTCGATGTAGTAGACCTTGAACACCATCTTGGTGTAGGCGCGCAGCTGGCCGGTGACGCCGCCGGCGTCGGCCTTAAACTGGGCCGCCGTCGCGGTGAGCTGGTCGAGCTGATCGCCGCCCGCGCCCACGCTGCTGAAGCCGAAGAACTTATCCGGATACCAGATCCCCACCCCGGCCGTGAAGGTCGGCTCATCGCTCTTTCCCGTGATCGGCGTGTCGGTGTCGGTCACGATCTTGGTAATCTGCGGGTTAAAGCCGGTGGTCGGGGCGTACTCGCCGCCCTGGAAGACCACGTCGCGCACCTTGAGCCGTATCGGCGTAGCGGTGGTGGATGTCGCGCTCAGGGCGCTGATGTCGTAGGCGAAGGTGGGCAGGGTGGGCAGGCCGGCCTGGTTATTGTTGAAGACGCGCAAGGTCGGCGTGATAAAGCCCGCCTGGACGAAGCTGTCGGTCACCGTATAGTTCTGTTCGGTGAGCTTGAGCTCCTTGCTGCCGGTGCGCGGCACGCCGACATAGTCGCTGGGCTGGATGCCAATCGTCACCGTGATGGTGCGCTCCATACGACCGGCGCTATTGACCGGCAGGCCTGCGGGGGCGTTGCTCTCGGTGGGCACTGGCTTCGCCTTCGGCCCGATCTGTGGCACCTCGGGCGGCGAGGCCAGCGGGCTGCTCATCAGCACGTGGATGAAGGGCAGCCCGTAGAGGGTCATGATCGTCAGCGCCTTGGCGTCGTAGGCGCTCAGGGTGGCCGAGTTGCGCATATAGCGCTGCTTGGCGTGGGCCAGGGCCAGGCCGATCGGCGAGCCGGCGTAGGTGGGCGTGCCGCGGATATCGACCTGCACGTCGCGCGCCAGCTCCTGGGTCAGCAGCAGCGCCAGCCGCTCGGAGTAGTCGATCCCGTCGGCGGTGCCGTAGCCGTAGCCGGTGTTGCCGATCCAGCTGCCGGCCTGCTTGTTGAAGGCCTGGGCGAAGTCGGAGGCGTACAGGTTGTAGCGCGGGTCGCGCGTGTTGGTGGCGCTCAGCGCGATCGTACTATCGATCACGTTGTAGCCGCTGTGGCAGCCCACCGAGTAGCCCAGGGTGCCGCCGAAGTAGCCGCCGGGAAAATACGAGGGCGGGTAGAGTGTTGTGTCGTAGTTCGGGGTGCGGACGCGCTGGGCCGGGAAGGTGCCGCCGACACTGCTCGCGCCGACCGCCGGTAGGATCTGCCAGTGGTCGAAGTGCGAGTTCAGCGAGAAGAGCTTATAAAAGCTGCTGTAAGCGGGATTGTTGAGCCTGGTGTCGCTGAAGACACCGAGGGTCGGCGTGGTGCCAACCGTCGCCGTCAGGGCGGTGCCAAACCAGCCCTTCTCCATGTCGCTGCGCGTCCAGCTATTGCCAATCGGGCCGGTGATATTGGCAGGGATGGGCGCGACGGCCATCCCGACCTGTAGGGTATGCGAGATCGCCTGGGCTTCGTCATTGAGGAAATCGTAGCCAGTGACGAAGGCCGGCGCGGGAACCTGGCCATTCCCGGTCGCTTTGATCGTGTAGGAGCTATTGGGGATCGCTGCCTGCCAACTCAGGTAGCGGTTGATATCCTCGGGCGACTCGACCAAGCGCCCGACGGCGCGGTTGGGCAGGTAGAACGGGAAGCCCTGGAAGCGCAGCGGCTTATCCGCGCCGTAGGGGTTATCGGTGAGCAGCATACGGCTCTTCAGGGCCGCGCCCTCGGGGCTGGCCGGGTCAATGACGCCCTTGGCATCCTTCGATGCAAGGTAGGTCGCGTAGTCGGCCTCGTTGGCCAGGGTGGTCAGGTCGGGCACGCGGAAGAAGGGCAGCACGTTGTCGCCGCCGACCAGGACGATGTACTTGACGTTAGGGAAGGGCGTGCCGGAGGTTATACTCGCCGCGCCGTAGGTCATGCCGACAGTGCAGGCTGTCTGGCTGGGCAGGCAGGACGAGCCGCCGCGGGTCTGGTCGGTGGCCGCCTTGATCAGATTGTCGATCAGGCGGGCGACCTTGTTGGCGTAGAGCGGGTTGTCCTTGTGGGCATCCCACTCGGCGTAGATATTTGCGATGGTAGGATCTGTCCGGCTGATCGGCAGAAGGGCTGCCAGGTCAAGCACCGCGCCGTACTCAGACGGGCCGCCCGAGAAGCTCGGCGGCCTCAAGGCTAGGCTCTGCAGCGCAGGCATGAGCGTCCCGGTGATCAGCAGCCCATTCTGCGGGTAGAGGCTGACCATCCGGTCGCTGTTCGTGATATACAGCGTGGTGACAGCGATGTTCAAGGGGAGCTTCACCTGCACCTCGGGGGCGGGCAGGAGCGGCTTGTCCATGCCGCTGCCCTTCACGTCAATGGTGAGGGTGTAGCTGCTAGTGTCGCTATACGCGCCGTTGGCCGACCCGACGGCGATATAGTAGGTGCCGGGCTGCCAGAGGTAGGTGTCGATCAGCTCAGCGGTCGTGCCGGAGTTCGCGCTGATCGACGACATCGACCCGCCGATTGACGACATCGACCCGCCGATTGACGACATCGACCCGCCGATATTGGTGATATCCTCAAGCCCCGAGGTGCCCTGCTGGATGCCAGTGTCGGGGTCAGCGGCAAGCGCCAGGTCGTAGTCGGCGGGCAGATTGTCGAGGGTGATCTTCACGCTGGAGGCGGGCTGGAGCAGGGTGAACGTATAGTAGTCGAGGTCGCTGGACGTACTAATCTTCCCAATGACCTGCTCCGACCAGGTGCCGAGCCCGCTACCAATTGGCTGGGCTGTGGCAGGGGTGTTGTGCACGCCCGTCATTTCCGTCACCGTGTCGAGATGGCCGACCGGCGTATCGGGCGCGCTCGCGGCAGCTGCAGGGCGCGCCTGCGGGGCTACGCCGAACGGCAGCAGCAGCAGGGCGGCGCAGAGCGGCCAGAGCAGGTGAGTGAAGGGGTGTGTTCGCGTCATTGGTGTGTCTCCTTATGCTCGATAGTGCCAGCATCGCTGGCGATATCGAGCACGGCTGTAAGACAACGTCGGGCCTGCGGCCTATATGCGGTAGCCTGAACGAGGCATCGGGCAGGTTTTCCGGCGCCGCTGGGCCGCTACAGCGCGCGGATGAGATCGAGGTCGCGGGCGGCATCAAGCTCGGTGAAGATCTGCTCGGCGCGGGCGCGGGCGTCAGCAAGCGCGTGGTCATCGCGGCAGGCGCGGGCGAGGCGGGCGATCTGATAGAACGTCTTGCCGAGCTCATAGCGATTATCGAGCTGCTCCAGGGCGGTCTGGCTCTGGGCGAGCTGGTCGCGGGCGGCGGCATCGTCGCCCTCGGCGAGGGCGATCTGGCCGAGGGCGCGGCGGGCGACGGCGGCCTCGGCGGCCATGCCCAGCTCATCGGCCACCGCCAAGGAGCGCGCGGCATAGTCACGGGCGACGGCGGGGTCGCCCAGGGCGAGGGTCGCCTCAGCGGTCAACCGCAGCACCTCGGGCAAGAAGGAGGGGGACTTGATCCGCTCGAAGTCGGCGATGCTACGGGTGAAGAGGGGCATAGCCTCGGCGGGCCGGCCCTGGAGCAGCAGCACCTCGCCACGGTTATAGGTGGTGAGGGCCGTGCCGAAGACCGAGCCGATCCGCTCGAACATCGCGCTGCTCAGCTGGTAGAGATCGCTGGCGCGGTCGAGCTGATTGCGGCCCACCAGCACCACGGCCAGATTATTCGAGGTGCGGGCCACCGCGAGCACATCGCCGATATTCTCGCTGATCTCAAGGGATCGCTCGTAGCTCGAAACGGTCTCCTGCCAGCGCCCGGCGGCCAGATAGGTCAGGCCGAGATCATTGAGCACATCGCACAAGCCGCCGACGCTGTTCAGCTCCTCGTAGATCTCCCTAGCGTAATCCAGCGACTCAATCGCCTGGCTGAGCTCGCCCTGGTCGCGGTGGATATTCCCGATCAGCTTGAGGGCGTGGGCCTGGTCGGCCTGGCTCTCGAACTGCTTGGCCATCCGCAGGCCCATGTGCGCCCACTCCATCGCCTGGACATAGATCCCCTGCCGGTAGTAGATGCCCGTGCCGAGCAGGTAACAGCGCGCCGTCTCATCGCCCAGGCTGGCGGAGGCGCGGGCCAGGCCGGTGCGCAGCCACGCGAAGGCGGCGTCGTAGCGCGAGCGGCGCTCGTCGATGCTGGCGAGCTTACGGTGCATGCGCAGCCAGATCGCACTGACGACTGCCATCTCGGCCTCGACCAGGCGTAGGGCCTCGCGGAAGTGCCCCTCGGCGTCATCGTACTCGCCGAGGAGCAGGTAGAGGTCACCGCTGCGCTCATGGATCTCGGCCACCTGCGCGATCAGCTCCGGCGGCTCGGCGACGGCGGTCAGGCGCGCGGCGATCTCCAGGGCGACGCGGTAGAGGGCCAGGGCGTCGCGGTTAGCGAAGCGGCGCTGGGCCTGCTCGCCAGCGCGCATATGGTAGCCCAGGGCGTGCTCCCAGTCCTCGGCCTGGAGGTAGTGCCAGGCGAGGATCGCGAGCTGGTCGTCGATGCGCTCCTGGCTCAGCTCCTCGATCCGCCGGGCCACCCGGCCGTGGAGGATGCGCCGGCGGGCGTAGAGGATGCCCTCATAGGCCACATCGCGCAGCAGCGCGTGGCGGAACACGTAGGCCAGCGTGCGCTCAAGCTGGTCGGCCTGGATCAGCTCGATGGCGATCAGGCGCTGCAGGCTATCGTCGAGGCCGAGCTGGCTGGCGTAGACGCCCTCGACGATCGGGAGCTGGAAGCGCCGGCCGATCACCGAGGCGACCTGGACGAGCTCCTGGCGCGGCTCATCGAGCCGGTCGAGGCGGGCGATCAGCAGGCCCTCAATGCTGGTGGGTAGGGCGACCTCGGCCAGTGGCCGGGCGAGGTGCCAGGCCTCGCCCTCAGCGCGCACGAGGACGCCGCCGGCGACCAGGGCGCGCACCAGCTCTTCGATGAAGAAGGGGTTGCCC
>JBAXES010000122.1:0-9192 GCA_037140315.1 Chloroflexales bacterium | reverse complement strand
GCATCCTGATGCAGTGCAATTGCCTGAACTGTAACGTACGCTGAAACCTTGTCTATTGCGTAATACCAAAGGGGAGCGCCAGGGAGGGATCTGCCCTCCCTGGCGCTCCCCTTTGTCACACCAGAAACTTAGCGGCGAGGGCGGGGAGCTGCTTGAGCGGGCCGGTACGGACGCGGGTGTGCGGCAGCGAGGCCAGGAACTGCTGGCCGTACTTCTTCGAGATCAGGCGCTTATCGAGGATCACCACGATGCCGCGATCCTCGCGCGAGCGGATGAGCCGGCCGAAGCCCTGCTTGAACTTGAGGATGCTGATGGGCACGCTATATTCGCCGAAGGGGTCGGCGAACAGCTCGCTGCGCGCGGCGTAGATCGGGTCGGTGGGCACGGCGAAGGGCAGCTTGGCGATCACCAGCACCGAGAGCGCGTCGCCCACCACGTCCACGCCCTCCCAGAAGCTGCTGGTGCCTAGCAGCACCGTACGTGGGAACTCCTTGAAGCGCTCCAGGAGCGAGCGGCGCGAGCCGTCGACGCCCTGCCCCAGCACGGCGATCTCCTGCTCCTCCAGGGGCTCCTGGATGGCCGCGTAGGTCTGCTTAAGGGCGCTGTTGGCGGTGAAGAGCGCCAGGGTGCGCCCGCCGGTTGCGCCGCACAGCTCGACAAGGGCCTGCTCGACGGCCTGCTGGTAGCCGCGCTGGTTCGGCTCGGGGATATCGTTCGGGATGAAGACCAGGGCCTGCTGCTCATAGTCAAAGGGGCTCTCCAGCATCAGCTCCTCTGGCTCGGGAAGGCCGAGGCGGTCGCGGACAAAGCCGAAGCTGCCCGCGACCGTCAGGGTCGCCGAGGCGAGGACGGCGGTCTCCTTCTGGGCGAAGAGCTGGGCCTGGAGAATCTCGGCGACGCTGAGCGGGGCCGCCGTGAGGGTCAGGGTGTCGCGCAGGCGGTCGTGGGAGAGCCAGCAGATGCTCTCCTCGTTGCCGAAGATGATGTGTCCGGTGTGAACGCGGGCCTCAAGGGCGAAGCGACCAAGAAAGCTGAAGCGCAGGAGCAGCTCCTCGTGGCCAGAGATGCCGGCGTCGGACATGTCGCGCAGCATCGTCTCGATCTTGCTCAGGGCATCGCCGATGGCGGAGAGGCCATCGATCAGGTACTGCCACGATGCCTGGATGGTGATCCAGGCCGCCTTCTTACGCACATCGGGGGTAAGGCGCAGGCGCGTGTCGTACTGGTTGGCCTCAGTCTCGCTGGCGACAAAGCCGGCGATCTGGTTGAAGCACTCGTAGACAGTGGTGCGGGCGCGGGCGAGGGATGGCTGCAGCTGCTCGGCGATACGCTCGATCTTCTCGCGCTCGGCCTGCTCGGCGGCGCTCTCGCGCAGATACTTCGGCAGATCAGCGAGCAGGCCGCTCACAATCTGAGATCCGCCCTCCTGGTAGAGCTCATCGAGGAACTTGAGCAGGGCGGCCTGGTCGACAGCGAAGCTGAGCTGGTCGGTAGCGACATCCTCAAGGTTGTGAGCCTCGTCGACGATCAGGTGGCTGTAGGGCGGCAGCACGTTCGACTGGGCCGACAGGTCGGCGACCAGCAGGGCGTGGTTGACCACGACAATATGCGCGGCCTCGGCCTGGCGGCGGGCCTGGTAGAAGTAGCACTCGCGGAAGTGGGCGCAGCGCGGGCCGATGCAGGTCTCCGGCGTAACGTTGATCCGGCCCCATGCGGCTGACTCGCGGTCCATCAGCAGCAGCTCAGACTTATCACCGCTGAGGGTGCCGGGGATCCAGAGCTGCACCTTGAGCAGAGCGCGCACCTCCTCGGGCGAGAGGGTCTCGCTGCGGCGCAGGTCGTGGTAGCGCTTGAGGCAGAGGTAGTTGCTGCGGCCCTTGAGCAGGGCGGCGGTGAAGGGCGGCTCGGGCTGGAGCGCGCCGATCAGCTGGTCGCCCTCAGCGCTGACGGGCCGGGCGGGGCCGCCGGCCATGATCGCCTGGAGGTCAGGGATATCCTTGAAGAAGAGCTGGTCCTGCAGATTGATCGTGTTGGTGGAGACGACGACGCGCTCGCCGCGCTGGGCGGCAAACATGGCGGCGGGGACAAGGTAGGCCAAGCCTTTGCCCGTGCCCGTCCCGGCCTCAACGAGCAGCGGGTCGCCGCTGTTAAACGCCTGGGCGACGGAGCGGGCCATCTCGGCCTGGGGCTGGCGCAGCTCGTAGCCGGGGAAGGCCCGGCCGAGCGGGCCGTCGGCGGCGAAGAACTGGGTCACCGCGGCGAGGTCGATCGGGCTGGCGTTGCCGGTGGGCCGCAGGGGCTGGTGCTCGGGTTCCGGGTTCCGGGTTCCGGACGCCAGACCCCGGAACCCGGAACCCGGAACCCGGGGTTCGGCGGCCTCGACAAAGGCGTTCTTGGCCCGATCGCGCAGAGCCTCCTCAAACAGGTCGCGCATAGGGAAGGCGACCCTGGAGGTGAGCTGGCTGATCTCGCTGAGCTCGCGCAGGTCGAGCCGGTCGATCAGGCCGAGCAGGTGCATAAAGACCTGCGCCGTGACCTCGGAGTCATTGAGGGCGCGGTGGTCGGCCGGGTGCGGGATGCCGAGGCGCTCGGCGATCGCCCCGAGCTTATAGATCGGGATCTGGGGCATGAGCAAGGTGGCCAGGTCGAAGGTATCGTAGACCGGCTGGTTGAAGCTCATGCCCTGGGCGCGGAGCATGCCCAGGTCGAAGCCGACCGAGTGGCCAACCAGGGGGTAGGTCTTGATAAAGCGGGCGACGTCGGCGCCGACCTCGTTGAAGCGGGGCGCGGCGGCCACATCCTCGGCGGTGATGCCGGTGAGGCGGGTGATCTTGAGGGGCAGCGGCTGGCGCGGGCTGACGAGCTGGCTGTAGCGCTCGAGGATCTCGACGCCACGAAACTTAACCGCCGCGACCTCGATGATCTCATCCACGCCGGCCCGAAGCCCGGTGGTCTCGACATCAAGGGCGACGTAGATACGCTCATTCATAGTGTAAGCCGGGCTTTGGATCGCGGAAGACGCGAATGTGGGCGGAAAATACGAACGCGAATAGCGCGAAGGGCGCGGGCACGAGCGGGCCCCGCTCATTATACCGTGTCGGCCGACAGCAATGATACGATTGTGCGCATCTGGCGCGCAATCGTATCATTATAGCAAAGGTATCTGTGGACGGCGGTCTTCGCGTAGGCTACGCCAGCTACGGCTTCACCGTGCCGCTGATAATGCTGGACGCGTTAATCAGTGGCGTGGCGCCGCCGCTGAACACGGGCAGCTTGCCGTCCCAGCGCTGAACCTGCTGATACTGGATCAGCTCGGGGGTGAGGCTCTTGGCGAGCTTCAGGTTCGCCTCAGCCTGGGCCTCGGCGCGGATGCGGGTGGCGGCGGCCTCGCCCTCGGCCTGGGCCTGGACGGCCTGGGCCTGGCCCTGGGCAACCACCTTGTCCTGGTCGGCCTTCACCCGCGCCTGCTCCAGCTGGTACTTCTGCTGCTCGGCCTGCTGCTGGGCCTCGATCTTGTTGGTGAGGGCCTGCTGGAGCGTGTCGGGCAGGTGGACCTCGCGGATACCGAAGGAGATGAGCTCGAGGTGGCGGCGGGCGAACTCCGTGTGCAGGGCATCGGTGATCTTGGCGGTCATCTCAGCGCGCTGGCTAGAGACGATCTGCTCCCAGGTGTAGCCGGCGGCGATGGCGGGCACCTGCGTGCGGGTGTACTGGCGCACCACCCGATCCTCCACCACGGTAATGTCGGCGCCGCCCCAGTCCTGGTAGAGCGTCCCGGCCTCGGCGCGGATGACCTGGTACTGGATCACCACATCGAGGTTGAGCTGCTGGCCCTCGGTGCTCTGGATCTTGATGCTGTCGTCGCCGGTGGTCGAACCCTCGCTGCTCTTCAGCACCATCGCGTAGTTCTGGATGGTGACGGGGTACTCCTGGATGGCCTGGGTGAACGGGTTGATGAAGGCCCAGCCCGGCTCCAGGGCCCCGGCGGTAACCTGGTGGCTGGCCTTGTCGAAGACGATGCCGACGTAGCCGGGCGCGATGCTGCGCCACGACGAGGTCATCAGGCCGAGCAGGGCCAGGGCGATGGCGGCGATAATGACAAGGGTGCCAATCCTGCTCATGCTGCGGCTAGGGACGCTGCTGCGGCTCATGAGGCAACTCCTTCTTCAGGTGATCAGATTCGGTAGGCGGCGGAACAGGGGTGGCCAGGGAGTCTTCGCTCACTTCGTCGAGGGACTGCCGCATCGCACGCAGCTCACGTAGGACGATAGGGGCGAGGGCTAGCCCTAGCTGCCAGGCCACAACGATCAGCGCGACCGCGATGGCAGCCTCTAACAGCGTAGGACTCATGATCGTAGCTCCTCCTGCCGGCCATGCAATCTCGCCGGCACCCTCATGATACGCTGATTTGGGGAGGATGGTGTCAGGAGTGGTAACAGGTGGGATCTGAGGCACGCACACATTGCTGGGCGAGATTCTTTAACCTTTCTGTCATCTTGCATTCATGTACACACCTTGGTCGTAGCCGGCATGCCATAGTAGGCTTGGCACAGCGTTGCCGCCGCCTCAAGGGCGACGCAAAAAGGCAGGATCGTGCGAGCTGTAGCCCTCCCCATCACGCATGTCGCTCCGCACCACCGCTTCTGCAGCCCCCCCCTGGGCCGCTCATCCCGACGGCTCCCAGCCAAGTGCGACACGCTCAACGGCATAGCATAGCTAGTAGCAACCTACGCGCCAGGGCTCTCTCATGTATGTCACGGAGCGCAGGGCGTAGATCGTATGCAGGCAGCGCCAACGATCCGAGAAGGAAAGCCTTATGGAGATCACCGTCCACAACCATATCGTCCAGATCGTGGTGGTGACGAGCGACGCCCGAATCGACGCCCTCAGCGCGCCGAAGCTGCGCGAGCGCCTCGACGCACTGGTGGCAGAGGGGGCCAACCGCTTTGTGATCGACCTCTCGGCGGTGCCATTCATCGACAGCGCCGGGCTGGCGGTGCTGGTGAGCCTGCTGAAGAAGGTCCGCATCACTGAGGGCGAGGTCATCCTTGTCTGGCCGAGCGAGGAGGCCATCCGGAACACCCTGCAGCTCGCGAGGCTCGACCGAGTCTTCCCGATGGCCGACGATGTAGAAAGCGCGCTGATCGCCAGCACGCGCTAGCGGCTCAGCACCGTGATTTGGACACCCCTATGTCTTCTTCCACTGCCCACCAGATCGACCCGCAGGCCATCGACGCCCTACGCGAGAGCATGGGCAGCGACGATGAGGTGGCAGAGCTGGTGGAGATCTTCCGCGAGCAGGCCGAGCGCGACATCGCCGCGATGCACGCGGCATGGCCGGAGGCCCCGGAGGCGCTCGGCCGGCTGGCCCACCGGCTCAAGGGGAGCAGCCTGTCGATGGGGGCCTACGCCCTAGCCGAGCAGTGCCGGCGGCTTGAGCAGCGCGCCGGCGGGGGGCTGGCTGACTCCGAGACGGCGAGCCTGCTGAGCGCCGTCGAGGACACCTACCTGCGGGCCAGCGAGGCCCTGCGAGGGCTGGTGAGGCGGTGAGACGATGGTGTGTCGCCGGGTCACTTATTCAGGCGCGGGTCAAGGATATCACGCAGCCCGTCGCCCACGAGGTTGAACCCGGTGACGACCAGGAGCATAGACATAGCCGGGTAGAATGTCAGCCACCACTGGGCGGTGATGTAGTTTCGCCCCTCGCTGATCATCACGCCCCACTCGGGCGTGGGCGGCTGGGCGCCGAAGCCGATAAACGACAGGCCTGAGACGGCCAAGATCGTGCCGCCCATATCGAAGCTGGCCTGAACCAGCAGCGGCGAGAGGGTGTTGGGCAGGATGTGACGCAGCAGGATCCCCGCGTCACCCACGCCGATCGCCCGCGCCGCCTGCACGAACTCCTGGTCGCGCAGCACCAGCACCTGCCCGCGCATCAGCCGGGCGTAGATCGGCCACGAGACGACGGCCACCGCGATCAGGGCGTTCTGGAGGCTCGGCCCGAGGGCCCCGGCGATAGACATCGCCAGGATCAGGCTGGGGAAGGCGAAGAAGATATCGGTGACCCGCATAATCGCCTCGTCCCACCAGCCGCCCAGGTAGCCGGCCAGCGCGCCCACAAGGACGCCCACGCCAGCAGCCATCACCACCACCGACAGGCCGGTGAAGAGCGAGATCCGCGCCCCGTGCAGGATGCGGCTGAAGATATCGCGCCCGAGCTTATCGGCGCCGAAGAGGTGCGCCGCCGAGGGCGCCTGCAGGCTCGCCGAGATATTCTGCTCGAGGGGCGGGTAGGGGCTGATCAGCCCGGCCAGGATGGCCAGCGCCACAAAGACAACGATAATCGCCAGCCCGATCAGCGCCGTCGTCTCTTTGCGGAAGCGGCGGATGAACAGGCGCACAGGCGTGGTGGTCTGCGGGTTTGCCATAGCTCAGCTCACCCGCACGCGCGGGTCGATCAGCGAGTAGCCGATATCCACCAGCGTGTTCACCAGCGGGTAGACGATCGCCGCCACCAGGGTCACGCCCATCACCGCCGGGTAGTCCAGGTTGGTAACGGAGGTAGTGACATAGCGCCCGAGGCCCGGCCAGCTAAAGATCGTCTCGGTGAGCACGGCGCCGCTGAGCAGAGACCCGAAGGTCAGGCCGACGGTGGTGAGCACGGGCGGCAGGGCGTTCTTAAACACGTGCCGGGCGATCACCACGTGATCTTGGAGGCCCTTGGCCCTGGCGGTGCGCACAAAGTCCTGGCCGAGCACCTCCAGCATCGCCGAGCGGGTCATGCGCAGCAGCACGGCGGCAGAGAAGTAGCCGAGGATCAGGGCGGGCAGGATGAGGTGGCCGGAGGCGTTGGCCAGCACCGTCCAGTTCCCGGCGAGGATGGCGTCGATCGTGTAGAGGCCAGTGACGCGGGGCGGCGCGCTGATCGCCGAGTCGAGGCGGCCGGGGCCGGGGAGCCAGCGCAGCTGACGCCAGAACACGCCCAGGGCCAGCAGGCCAATGTAGAAGACCGGCATCGAGCCGCCGACGAGGGCGAACATGCGGGCGATGGCGTCGGCCCAGGAGTTGCGGCGCAGCGAGGCGAGCACGCCGAGGGGGATGCCGACCAGCATCGCCACCAGCATGGCCGCCAGCGACAGCTCGATCGTCGCCGGCAGGTAGTCGCGCAGGTCGTCGAGCACCGGGCGGCGGGTGCGGATGGACTGCCCGAGGTCGCCGCGCAGCAGCCGGCCCATGTAGATCACATACTGCACCGGCGCGGGCTTGTCGAGGCCGAGCTGGGCGCGGTAGGCGGCGACCTGGTCCTCGCGGGCGTTCGCCCCCAGCGCCGACGATGCTGGGTCTACCGGCACCAGCTGGGCCAGGAAGAAGGTGAGCAGCGAGACGCCGAAGATCACGAAGATCAGGCCGCCCAGGCGGCGGATGATAAATCTGGTCATACCTACCGGTGGGGGTGCGGGGGCGGCTTCGCCGCCCCCGCATTATTTTTTTGTTGCTGGCTGGCGGCTTCGCCGCCAGCCAGCAACAAAAAGCAGGGTCTGGGGCGCAGCCCCAGGACGTGATCGGGGGCCGCAGGCCCCACATTATTTTCACTGCTGGCTGGCGGCGAAGCCGCCAGCCAGCAGTGAAAAGCAGGGTCTTGGGCGCAGCCCCAGGGCGTGATCGGGGGCCGTTACTTGGTCTTGCTGTAGACCCAGAAGCTCTCAGACGGGGTATCGACCGGGTCGTAGATAAAGCCCTTGATGTTACTGCGCACGGCGAAGTTCCGGGTGGCCTGGTAGAGCATGGCGAAGGAGCCATTATGCTGGACGTACTCCACCAGCTGCTTGTAGAGCACCGCGCGCTTGGCCGGGTCGAGCTCGGCCACAGCGGCCTTCGACAGCTCGATGGCCTTGGGGTCGTTCCAGCCATTGCGCCAGGCCAGCGATTTGGCCTCGTAGTTCGAGAACGGGGTGGCGTTGGTGTCGGGGTCGGGGAAGTCCGGGCCCCAGCTGTAGAGCATCATCTGGAGGCCCTGGGCGCGGTAGAGCTTGAGCAGCTCGGATCCCTGCAGCTGCTGGATGGTCACCTTCAGCCCGGTCTTCTCAACGTCATCCTTGATCTTGGCGGCCAGGGTGGCCCACTCAACGCCGCCGAGGCCGATGCCGGTGGCCACCGTGAACTGGATCTCGGTGCCGTCGGCGACGCCGGCCTTCTTCAGCAGCTCCTTGGCCTTGGCGATATCCTGCTTGAAGGGGGTGGCCCCAACGTGGCCGAGGAAGCCGATCGGCAGGATCTCCTGGACTGTCTGGGCGCTGCCGCCCAGCAGGGTGACAAGGTCGTCGTAGTTGATCGCGTAGCGGATGGCCTCGCGCACATCGGCCTTGTCGAACGGGGCCTTGCTGGCGTTCAGGCCGAGGTAGGCGAGCTGATTGTCAATGCCCTTCACCAGGGTGATGTCGGGGTTGCCCTCCAGGGACTTCATCTGCTCCGCGCCGAGGTCTTTGACAATGTCAACGTCGCCGGTCTCGATCGATGAGACGAGGTTAGCGAGTTCAGGCGTATTCTGGATGATCACGCGCTTGATCGCCGGGGCGGTGCCCCAGTAGTTCGGGTTGGCGTCCAGGATCACGCTGACGGTGCGCTCCCAGCGGGCGAGGGCGTAGGGGCCGCTGCCGGCCGAGTGGTCGTTCAGCCAGGACTCGCCGGAGTCGGCGCCCTCGTTGGGCTGGACGGCGGCCTTCTCAACCACCGAGGCGATCGAGTTGGTCAGCACCGAGAGGCAGACCTGCGGGCTGACGGCGCCGGGGATCTTCAGCACGAAGGTGGCGGCGTCGGGGGCGCTCATGCTGCCCTTGGGGATCTGGCAGACGTCGATCAGGAGGAAGGCCGGCGACTTGTTGATCTTAATCGCCCGGTCGATGGAGTAGACCACATCATCGCCGGTGACGGGCTTGCCGCTGGCGAACTTAGCGGCGGCCTTGAGCTTGAAGGTCATCGCCCACTGATCGCCGTCCTTCTTGATGTCCCAGGAGTCGGCCAGCACCGGCACAATCTTGCCGTCGCCGCCGGGGATGAAGGAGGCCAGGGTCTCATACATGTTGCCGACGGGCAGGATGCCGCCGAACTCGTAGGCGACCGCCGGGTCGAGGGTGATGATGTCGGTCAGGTCCTGCGCCTGGATCAGTGTATCTGCGCGGCTCACATCGGGGA
>JBAXES010000121.1:0-9230 GCA_037140315.1 Chloroflexales bacterium | reverse complement strand
AGGCCCGCTGAACGCCCACCGCTTCACGCTGACCATCGGCAGCCACCGCAACCGGACCCTGCAGGCCGACTGGAACACCTACGGGGCCGACGCCTTCCGCTTCGAAATCTTGGAGGTGGTGAAGGTCACGGACGACCCGCACTTCAGCCTGGATGACGAGCTGACGCTGCTGGAGCAGATCTGGCTGGAGCAGCTCCAGCCCTTTGGGGAGCGCGGCTACAACACCGACACGAAGATCCGGCAGGCATGATCAGCGAGACGATCATCTGCGAGCGCCCGCGCCCCGACGAACAGTGAGGAGCCTATGCCCACCTACCCGTATGTGCTGGCCGACGCCTTCACAGACCGTCCGCTCGGCGGCAATCCGTGCGCGGTGATCTTCGACGCCGACCCCCTCGACGCCCCCACCATGCAGGCCATCGCCCGCGAGATGAACCTGTCGGAGACCGCATTTGTGCGCCGCTCGTCGGTGGCCGACGTGGGCGCGCGCTACTTCACACCGGTCGAGGAGATCCCGCTCGCCGGCCACCCGACCATCGCCACGATCGTCGCCCTCGTCGACGCCGGCCGGATCGCCCTTGCTGGCGACGTGACCCACCTCAGCCTGGAGCTGCCCGCCGGCGTTATCCCGATCGCCATCCACGCCGAGGGCGGCCAGGCCCTCCGCGTCGTGATGAGCCAGCTCGCGCCGCACTTCCTGGCGGTCTACGACCCGGCGGACGTGCTGCCGGCCTTCGGGCTGCGCACCGAGGACGTCATACCCGGCGCGCCCGTGCAGACGGTGAGCACCGGCACCCCGCAGCTGATGATCCCGCTGCGCGACCACGCGGCCCTGCGCCGCGCCCGCGTGGATGTGGCCGCCTTCGTCGCGCTGCGCGCGCGGGGCGACTTCTTCAGCCCGCACCTGTTCTGCCTGGGCGGGGCGACTGCGGCGGGACGCACCTTCGCGCGGCACTTCAGCCTGCCGCCGGACACGCCCGAGGACCCCTTCACCGGCTCGGCGACCGGCGGCATGGCCGCCTATCTCTGGCACCACGGCCTTATCGACGCGCCGACGTGGGTGGCCGAGCAGGGCCACTGGATGGGCCGCCCCGGCCAGGCGACCGTCGCGGTGGTCGGCCCGCCCGCGGCGATCCGCACCGTGCAGGTGGGCGGCGGCGCGGTGGTGCTCAGCCGGGGCGAGCTGCAGCTGTAGGGCGGCGACGCGCGCCCCACGCGATGGGGCGGAGCGGGTCGCCATGAGGAGCTTCCGGTGGATATCCGCCCGTTCGCGCCCGACGACACGCCAGCCTGCCTGGCGATCATTGACCACAACACCCCACCGTTCTTCGCGCCCCACGAGCGGGCCGAGTTCGCGCAGTTTCTCGCCGCGCCCGCCGGCGTCTATCTGGTCGGCATTCGCGCGGGCGCGGTGGTCGCCTGCGGCGGCTACGCGATGTTGCCAGACGCCCCGGTCGCCGTGCTGACCTGGGGCATGGTCGCCCGCGCCGCCCATCGGCAGGGGCTGGGATGGCAGCTGCTGCAGCACCGCATTGCGGCGCTGCGCCAGCACCCGGATCTCAACGCGATCGTGCTCCAGACCAGCCAGCACATAGGGCTGCCGCAAAGTATAGCCACACTGCCCCGCATTTGCCACCGATCTTCGGACGACCGTCGGCAATGACGGCAGGGGTGTGTGCCGTCGGCAGCTGAAGGGGCGCTGCCCGATCTCCTGCTGGCGACCGATGCTCAAGATGAACATACGTGCTATCATTTAATTCCCCTATATCCAACGGAGATCAACCGTGACGGTGCGCACGGTGGCCTGCGTGCACGGCAATCAGTGATTCGGAGGAACGCGATGCCCATCAGCCAGAAGATCACCCCCTTCCTGTGGTTTGACCGCCAGGCCGAGGAGGCCGCCCAGTTCTACACCGCCATCTTCCCCAACTCACAGATCATCAACGTGACCAGGTACGCGGAGAGCGACCACGAGCGCCACCAGGGCCGCGCCGGGACGGCGATGACGGTGGCCTTTGCGCTTGACGGGCAGCTGTTCACCGCGCTCAACGGAGGTCCGGCGTTCACCTTCAGCGAGGCGATCTCCTTCCAGATCGCCTGTCAGTCGCAGGATGAGGTGGACTATTTCTGGGATCGGCTCGCGGCGGGCGGCGACCCGGCGGCGCAGCAGTGCGGCTGGCTCAAAGACCGCTATGGCGTGTCGTGGCAGGTGGTCCCCACGATCCTCCAGGAGTTGCTCGGGAGCGCCGAGGCCGATCAGGCGCAGCGCGTGACGGCGGCGCTGCTCCAGATGCAGAAGCTCGACATCGCCGCCCTCCAGCACGCCGCCGCGGGGGAGGGGTGATGCACCACCAATTGGTCATCGCGTGGCTGCTTGATGGCGATAATGCGGCCAGGCCCGATGGATGCACCTGATTGGGGGCACCATCATCGTCGATGATCTCGTGCTCACGGGCACATGCACCGTCTGCGGCCATCGCGTGGCCAGGCTCCTGGAAGGGGATGGGCGAGCGGGCGCTGGCATTGGGCGCTCATGAAGGAGGATGTGATGCGCTACGGCTACACGATCATCTACGTCGCCGACGTTGCGGCGACGCTCGATTTCTACGAACGCGCCTTCGGCCTGTCTCGCCGCTTCCTCCACGAGGGCGGGCAGTACGGCGAGCTGGAGACCGGCAGCACGACCCTTGCCTTCAGCAGGCACGACCTCGCCGGCAGCCTCTTCCCAGGCGGCTACGCACCCATCCAGCCCGACCAGCCGCCGGTCGGCGTCGAGCTGGGTCTGGTCACCGAGGATGTCCCGGGCGCCTACGCCCGCGCCGTCGCCGCCGGGGCGATCGCGCTCCAGGCGCCGGCGCAGAAGCCGTGGGGCCAGGTCGTCGGCTATGTGCGCGACCTGAACGGGGTCATCATCGAGCTGTGCAGCCCGATGGGGTGATGCCAAGCGCAGGCGGATATGCATTCAGTCGGTTGGGCGACTGACCGGCTTAGTTTAACTTTCTGTGCTGAATCGCTGCGTTTTCCGCTTTCCCTCGCTACTCCTGCTCCATCGTGAGCCAGCGCTCTGGCCGGATGTGGATCAGGATGTCGGTCTCGCCCGGCCCCTCGGGGCCGAGGCTGGCCAGGAAGGTGTCGCCCTCGGCGGCCCCCAGGTAGCGGTGCGCCAGCGCGCGGATCGCGGCGGGCGTCGCAGGGGCGATCGTGGTGACCGGCCCCTCGATCGAGACATAGCGGTAGGGCGGTGCCTCGTCCTGCACGCACAGGCTGGCCCGCCCCGCCGCCTGGAGCAGCGCCGCCTTGCGCGAGGCGCGATCCGTCCAGACCCAAACCTCGCCGCCCGGCGTGTAGCCATACCAGATCGGCACGGTGAGCGGGCCGCGCCCCGGCTCGGCCACGCTCAGCACCCCGACGTGCCGCGCCGCCAGGAATGCCTCCCGTGCCTCAGGGGTCATTTTTGCCATAGTGCCTCCAGCGCATCGGTCATCAGCAGCAGTAGCTCAGTGGGATGCATCACTACGATGTGCTACGTATCTGTGGGCGCATCGCTTGGTCGCTACGTCCAGCGGGTCAGGATGGCCTCGCGCTGGAAGATCCGGCTCGCGCCCCACACCGCCAGCCCGGCGACCAGCGCCAACACTCCGGCCGCGACCAGGGCGACCAGCGGGCTGAGCACCAGTACCCCGGTGAGCTGGCCGAAGAACACGCCCAGGAAGGGCACGACCACCCAGGCCGAGAACTGCTGGGCGGTGCGCGGATCGTTCACCCGCGACGAGACCGCCACCATCACCGCGATCGCGATCAGCGCCAGCAGCGGCGTGCAGGCCAGGAACACCGTCAGCCAGCCGGGGCTGACCACCGCCGCGAACACGCGCGGGCTGCGCGCGCTCAACCAGACGCTCGCGATATACAGCCCGCCGCAAGCCCAGGTCAGCACCATCGACGGGATGAGCGCGGCGAGCATCTTGCCGGCCAGCAGCTCCCAGGTCTCCACCGGCGTGGCCAGCAGCGGCTCGAGCGTCCGGTTCAGCTTCTCGCCCACCACGCAGTAGGAGGCGATGATGCTGGGCAGGATCAGCGGGATCAGCAGGAACATCGTCGAGAAGGTCTGCCCCATCACCGCCTGGGCCGCATCCTCCAGGGGCATGCCGGCCAGGGCCGGGTTGATCTGCATCAGCTGGCGGGCGACCTCCTCATTATCGCCCGCCGAGGGCGCGACGTTCCCGCCGATCATGACCCCGATCGCGATCACCGTCAGGAGCAGCGGCACCGCCAGGCTGCTGAACAGCAGCCCGCGCTGGCGCTGGTACTCCAGCCACTCTTTCTCCAGCAGCACGCTGAGATTGCGCATCGATGGCCTCGTTTCAGCTGGCTGGCGGCGCATCGCCGCCGACCAGTTCCAGGTAGACATCTTCCAGGGAGTGCTCGATCGGCTCGACGTAGCGCACGCCGGCCCCGGCGGTGACCAGCGCCTGGATGCGCGGCGGGGTCTGCGCGTCGGGGTCGGCGAGCCGCACCGCCAGCGCGCCGTCGCGGACGCTCACCTCGCGCACAAATGGCAGCGCCCGCACGGTCGGCGCCCACGCCGCCGCGTCGCCGACCACACGCACCGCCGTGCCGCGGCCAAAGAGCGCGGTGCGCAGGTTGAGCGGGGTGTCCACGCGCAACAGCCGGGTGCGGAAGACGCCGATCAGGTCGCACAGCTCGTCAGCCTCGGGCAGGTTGTGGGTGGTCAAAAAGATCGTGCGGCCCTCGGCGCGCAGCTCTTTGACGAAGTCGCGCACCATGCGGCTGGCCTCCGGGTCAAGCCCGGAGGTCGGCTCGTCGAGAAACACCACCGTCGGCTCGTGCAGCAGCGCCCGCGCGATCGCGATCTTCTGGCGCATGCCTTTGGAGAAGCCGCCGACGCGGTCGTCGCGCCGCTCCCAGAGGCCGAGCATGCGCAGGTAGCGCCCGGCCTGCGTGGTGGCGCGGGCGGCATCGAGCCCGTAGAGCCGCCCGAAGAAGACCAGGTTCTGGAGCGCGCTCAGCCGGTCGTACAGCCCGGGGGTCTCGGTCAGAATACCGACCGAGCGGCGGATAGCCTGGTTGGCGGGGCCGACCTGGTGCCCGCCCACCCGCGCCGCGCCGCTGCTGGGGGCGATCAGCGCGGTGAGCATGCGCACGGTCGTAGTCTTCCCCGCGCCGTTCGGCCCGAGGAACCCGAAGACGATGCCGGCCGGGATGGCCAGCGTGAGCTGATCCACGGCGACTCGCGCGCCGAAGGCGCGGGTCAGATCCTGCGTTTCAATGGCATACATACGCTTCTCTTTTACCCCTCGCCTTGATAATCGTTCGACGGAGCCGCAGGTGCGGGGATCAGGACCAGCGAGAGGGTGCGCCGGCGCCGGCCCGGGCCTGGCGCCTGCAGGGCCAGCGGCAGCAGCAGGTTGCGCAGCCCCGCCTGCAATGTGGCCAGTTCGTCATCCGAGACGTACATCGGCGTCGCGGTGTAGCCCACGCCATCGGTCAGCAGGCTGATTGGCTCCTGGCGCAGGTAGGCGGCGAAATCGCCCAGGAGCGAGGCGACAAAGCTGGCGAAGTAGCGCATATGCTCCCCACGGCTGGCGGCCGCGAACTGCTCGGGCGTGACGTGGGCGATCTCGGTGCGCAGCGTGTAGACCTTCTCCAGGGTGCCGCGCACCGGGAGGGTCGCGACGACCGTGACCACGTCGCCCTGCACGAGCTTGTGGATCTGGCGGTAGAGGGTGGCCTGCGGCACATCGGGGAGCGCGCCCGCCAGCTGTTGGACGGTCAGCTGCTGGCCGGTCAGCGCCACGATGATCCGCAGCCGGATGGGGTGCAGCAGCAGGTCCGCAGGTGAGGTGCTCATGGTGGCGCGCCTTCTACATTATCATTATCGATAATGATTATATTCACCGAAGTGAATCCTGTCATCAGCCCTATGACGGAACTGCGCACCTGATCATGTCCCCTCTCAAGGATGCGTCCGGCGCAGGTGGCCGAGCACACGGCGGTAATCTGCCCACTGCGGTGCGCTAAACCGCTGGTGGTCGCAGGAGCAACGGCGTGAGCAACGGGGGGTCAACGAGGGTCTATGAGAGGCCGTGAGCCCACGAGGGAGTTCGCATTCTGATGCGGAGAAACCGCGATGGGCAGGGTCTGGCCGAGGCCCGGTGAGGGCTTAAAAACCGCTGGGGGCAACCCCGTACGGGTTCGAGTCCCGTCTTCGGCACCAGCATCAGGACGCTCAATCCCGCGCTCTCCCTCAGGGAGCGCGGGAGGGGCTTTTGGGTCCGTGTGAGTGGTCGTGTGAGTGGTGCGCCCATGGTGCTGCTCCAGCTTTTGTGAGAGCCCGGCGATGGCCCCGGCTTTCGCCTCGTCCAGCGCGTGAGCGTAGATCATCGCGGTGATTGCCGGCGAGCTGTGTCCGAGAATCTTTGAGACCGTGACGAGCGGCACGCCGTCGTTCAGCATGAGCGTGGCCGCCGTGTGGCGCAGGTCGTGAAACCGTATCTTCGGAAGCCCTGTCCGCTTTAGCACCCGCTTAAAGTGTTGCACCAGATCCGATCCGTGAATCGGCGCGCCGGTCTCCGTGACGAAGATGAGATTCAGCGTGTTCTTCCAGGCATCGCCCCGCAGCGCCTGTTCCTCATCGAGATTCCGTAGGTGTGCGCGGAGCAGGTTGACCAGCCCTTGATCGAGCTGGAGCATCCGCTCACCCGCGCGGGTCTTGGTCGTCTGGAGTACAAATCCACGCTTCCCGTCTGCCCCGGCAACCCGCTGGAGTTGCTGGCGGATGCGGATCGTCCCCGCCTCAAGATCGGTCACGTCGCGGGTCAGCCCCAACAGCTCCCCCTGCCGCATCCCGAGATTGACGGCGAGCCGGTACAGCGCGTACCAGCGGTGCCCGCTCACGGCAGTGAGCAGGGTCGCCACCTGCTCAAAGTCGAGCGGGGTAATCGGTGGTGTCCGAACCGTGGGCAGCTCGATCTCATCGGCAATGTTGCGTACAATATAACGCTGACGGACCGCCACGGCAAGTGCCTTGTGCAGCCGGGCATGCGCATTGCGCACCGTCTGCGGCGCAAGCTCCTGGTTCAGCTGATTCACCCAGGCCTGTATATCCACCGAAGTGAGCTGATTCAGCTTTTTCCGGCCGATAGGGGCCTCACGAATGTAGCGCCTGATAACACCCTCGTAGTCACTCCGAATATTCGGCTTCAGGTTGATCGCGAAGATCTCGAGCCAGGTCGTACACCACGTGGCGAGCGTTGGCTGGGTCACCGCCAGATCGACCCCTTGCGTGTGCGCAGCCTGAAGCTGTTTGAGCTTTTCACGCGCCTCACGCTGTGTGGCTGCGCGGCGTCGAATAGCCCGTCCGTCTTCCAGGTACATCTGTGCCATCCATCGGCCCGATCCCTTGGGATACTCGTAGATGGAGCCTTCCCCGTTCGCGCGTCCTTTGCGTCTTGCCATCTTAACACCGATTCCTGGCCTGATAGGCTCGCAAATCATCCATCGCAATGCGGCGTAATTTGCCGCGACCGATTGCGGCGATTTCGCCACGCGTGATCAGACGGCGAACCGTGCGCTCGTCAAAGCGTAGGAGATCCGCAGCCTCACGAATGGTCACCTGAAGGGGCTCGCGCGGGTGAGGGATTGAATTCTCACGCATCGTTCCACTCCACTGTTCTAAAAAGACGCCATTCCGATAGCGAGCATCGGGCACACAGCGAACGAGGCGCGCGGCGCAGGGGGGCGGACTGCAATGCTACTACGTGTGCCACCAGGCGTCAACCGCATCAGGATGCGGATTCTGCGTCTGCTGTGGATGCCTCGTCATCGTGAGACGCGGACTCGGACTGGGCTGCTTGGTTGATTCGGGCTGGCCGCTCGCGTCGCCCCCGCCGATCCTGGCGCCGGCGGCGCTGGCTGGCCTCACGGAGATCCTGGGCCTCGTCGAGGCTGGCCGGCGTGCCCGCGCGCAGCTCCACGTAGCCGGCCACCACGCGCGTGCGGGTGGCCTCCTGGAGCCGGCGGCGCTGGCGGGCGTAGCGCCGCTCGGCGTCGCGCAAGGCCTGGCCGCTCAGGCCATCGCCCTCTTGCCTCCAGGTATCATCAAGAGCGGCGACCGCACGATCCACCTCGACACCGCGCAGCGGCACCAGGTAGCGTTCGAGCATGCCCTCGATCACGACCTGATTGCCGGGGCGCAGCAGGTTCGGCGCGTCCGGGTGGTCGACGGGGATAGCCACGGCGACGTTGGCCGGCTCGGTGATGCGGGCGCGGCTGCCGGGCCGGGTGCGCTCGATGGTCACGCGCACGGTTGTGGCCGCGATCAGCACGGGGCGGTCGGGGTGGCGCAGGATGCGCGGGGTGGTGAGCACGCTGCCCTCCAGCCAGACATCGCAGCCGGCCATGTCGTCTGGGCCGGCCAGCTCGACCATGCGGGCGCGGACGATGAGCTCGCTGCTGCGCCGGCCACGGTCGTCCATGTCCACGGCGTAGCGTGGGTCGGTGATCTGCACCCACTCCAGCTCGCCGGTGGCCGCCAGCAGCGTGCCGGGCTCACTGGCCTCCAGCAACTCGCCCCCGGCGACGCTGGCCTCCAGGTGCAGGGTGATCTGAAACGGCGTGCCGAAGGGCGAGGCGACCTGGAGCACGGCGCGCTGCTCGCTGCCCTGCACCGCGTTGAAGCGCCGGGTCACGGTCGCCCGCGGGCGCTCGCCGCGCCCGGCCGCCGGGATAACGCCGGGCAGGGTCGCCGCGTCGCGGCGCGAGATGGTCTGGGTGTCGAGGGTGCCGACAATGCGTACCTGGTTGATGCGTGGGGTCTGCGCGGTCATGGGTTCCTCCTGAGGATGTGGTCAATGGCGGCCTGGTCTGCGGCGTCACCCTGGGGGCGGCGCAGGCCGCTGCGCGAGAAGAGGTGGCGCGCGGTCGTCGCGCCGTGGTCGTACTCGATCCAGTAGTCCTGGGCCAGCCAGGCGTCGGTGGTCAGCAGCCACTTGCCGACCGGCCATGCCTGCCGCCAGAGGTCGAGGATCTGCTGGAGCCGGCGGGTGCTGGGCGTGAGCCAGAGCGGCAGCGGGAAGCGACCGTAGCGGCGCTCCCAGGCCGGCGTGCCGGCGTGCTGGTAGTGGGTGGCCTTGGCGGCGATCACGGTGGGCGGCTCAGTGTCGCGGTCGTTCTCCAGGGCGTAGCGCACCCGCCGCTCGCCCTCCAGGGTC
>JBAXES010000120.1:0-9294 GCA_037140315.1 Chloroflexales bacterium | reverse complement strand
CCAATACTCCCTAAACTCGACCAGAATCTGTCTCACTGGGGCTTGACACGTTCCGGTACGGCGGCGACCTGCACGCGAACGGACGCTCTCTCGTTTCCCATCTTCATTCCGAGCGCCCAGAGCGTTCGGCAGCCGACTATCGCAGGGGCCTTGTGGATGCGTTCGTCGTTCTTAAATCGCGCCATCGGAATTGCTATCGGCGTCGCCCGCCGAAGCCGCCGTCTCCCGTGCCTTGGCCGAGGGCAACACGGACGCCGCGTCGCGATGGGTTTCCCTGCGTGTCTAGGGGAGGCAGGGAATCTGGGGGAGGGTCAGCGTCACGGTGCTGCCCGCCCCGACGGCGCTCTCGACCGCAATGCTCCCCCCATGCAGATCCCTGATCGCCTTGCAGATATACAGCCCCAGCCTCAGCCCCGACGCGCCGCGCGCATCCGCCGCCCCCACGTGGAAGAATCGCCGGAACAGGGCGGGCTGGACGTTTGCCGCGATCCCGCAGCCCTGGTCACGCACGGCGATTCGTGCGTGGCCGCCCTGGGCCATGATCGTGATGACAATCTCGCTGCCCGCAGGGCTGTAGCTCACGGCATTCTGGATCAGATTCTGGAACACCTGCTCCAGACGCATGGCGTCCCCCGCGACCCAGAGCGGCCTGGCGTCGGTAATGACTCGCAAGGCGTGGGTGGGTATGGTCGGCTGGAGATCCTGCACCACCTGTCGCACCAGCGCCGCGAGATCGAGCGTCGTCAGGCTGACGCTCAGTTGGCCGTGGTCGATCTCGGCCGTGTTCAGCAGTGCGTGGATCAGCTGCGCGAGCCGGAGCGCCTGCGCAACCAAGGTATCGGCTGCGTACCGGTCATCGGGATCGACGTGCGCGCGCGTGGCCAGCCGTCGTTGTTGGGGCTGCGCCTGGCCCAGGAGGATGGTCATGGGGACTCGCAGCTCGTGTGCGGCAATCGCGATGACGCTATCGCGGGCTAGCTCGACGCTGCGACGGAGGTCGCGCTCCACCGCCACCTCTGGTGTGATCTCCAGGGGTGTGGCGACGCCGGCCCAGCGCGTGATGATGCCATCGGCGTTACGGTGCGGTGTACAGTGGGTGCGGAACCAGTGGTGGTCACCATTGGCCGCGTGCAGCCGATGTTCGACATGGAGGGGGGTGCCGCGCCCGATAGCGGCCTGCCAGTGGGTCAGGCTGGTGGCCCGGTCGTCGGCGTGAAGCGCCTCGGCCCAGCCCAGGCCGGTGAGGACGTCTGCCGGGTAGCCGGTGTAGGCGCAGAACGGCGGGTTCACGTAGTCCCAGAGTCCATCTGGGCGGCTGGTAAAGCACATGGCCGGCAGCATCGCAAGCAGGTGGTGCTCATGCGCCATGTCCGCCCCATGGGCTCTGTCGTGCGGTAGCGCGAGGGGCACATCACCCTGATCCACGCATGCATTGGCGCGGGAGATATACTTCATACCGGACATCGGTGTGGTTCTTTCCAGGTGATCCGCGATCCGCGTCCCACATGTGGTGCTCCCTGTCCTCCCAGACGCCCAGCCGCTCCGGCGCGGCCCAGCGCAATGGCCGCATGCGGAGCGCACGGCTCCGTTGCCGCACGCCCACACGAGGCGCGGAGATCCTGCGATGCCCCCCGGCGACCACCGCGGGATACCCGTCGATAGATGCCACACCGCAGGCCGCTCGCATCCAGTGTGCATCGGCCAGTAGCGCAGCGGTAGCAGGCAGTGTATGACCCCAGCGTGGGGAAATCCCTGACGGTGTCAGGGATGATGCCCGAGCGCGCTAGGTAGGTGCCCGATAGCGCACGCCGTACAGCGCACGCTACAATGGATGCCATGACGGAGTAGCAAGGTCATGGCTCCGTGCAGCGTAAGGGAGCGGTGATGGTGACCGTGAACCTCTTTCTGGTCGATGCACATAGGGCCGTCCGTGCGGGGCTGAAGACCCTGATCAACGCCCATGCCGACATGACCGTCATCGGCGAAGCGGGCGATGGGGCGAGTGCCTGGCAGGCGGTGCAGGGCTGCCGACCGGACGTGGTGATTATGGATAGTGCGTTGCCCGCAATGAGCGGGATCCAGGTCGCCGAGCAGATCGGGCATGTACAAACGTCGCTGTTACCAGCCGCCACGAGATCTGCGTGTCCAGCTATGTCCTCCATGTAGCCTATACCCCTACCGTGTCAGGGAATGTACGGACACGCCTGACACAGTAGCTCCGCTACCGAATCGCTTGCCACGTCGCTACTATGACAATAGACCCCTCATACGTCGGGCGCGCACACCGCCACGACAAAATGAGCGGGAGCATTCTCAAGGAAGGATTCCCCTTTCCTTGAGTCGCCCTGTGCGCAACGACCCAATCTGGAGCATGCCAAGCGTGATCGTCATGACTGATCCGATCAGACCCACAAACCCTGCCCATCTGCTCAGCGATCTGCAGCATCGTGCGGTCATACAGCAGCAGCCCGTCGCTGCGGTCGGGCTCGATCCACCGCTCGCCCTCCTGCGGATGTGGCAATCCCAACGTCTGGCGCAGACCTACGCTGATTTACTGGCTGACCCGCAGACTGGCCCGGCCCTGCGCTTTTTCCTCAGCGACCTGTATGCCCCGCGCGATTTTAGCCAGCGCGATCATGACGTCGAGCGGATCTATGCGTTCGTCTCGCAGGTGCTGCCCGCGCAAACGCTGCAGGTGCTCACGGCGATCATCGCGCTGAATCGCCTGACGGTCGCATTAGACCATGACCTATGCCGCGTGCTGGTGGATCAGCTAGGGGTCACCGATACGATCACGCCCGCGTCCTATGCCGAAGGCTACCGGATCTGCGCCAATAAGGGTGTGCGGGCCGATCAAATCGATCATATCGCCATGGTGCTGACGCGGGTGGGTGCCGGAGCGCACCTGCCGGTCATCCGCCTCGCCCTGTTCCTCGCGCGCATCCCCGCACAGCAGGCCGGGTGGGGCGAGCTCTACGATCTGCTGTCGCGGGGCTACGCCGCATTCCGGCAGCTGCGCGATGTGCCGACCTTCGTCGGCACCATCGCACAGCGTGAACGGCAGATCTTGGATCAGATCTTTGCGGGTCGCCCCGACCCCTTCACGGTCTGAGCTCATCACGGCTTCATCGACGAAAAGGAGCTCACGATGTATCGTGCCATCTTGGTTCCGCTTGACGGCTCGCCGTTCGGTGAGCACGCGCTGCCGCTGGCCCTGCGCGCCGCACGTCTCAGTGATGCGACGCTGCACCTGGTGCACGTGTATGACACCGCGCAACGCCCGCCCGACCCGCTGCTCCGCGCGATACCGCCTGAGCGCGCCTATCTTGACGGCATCGCCGATCAGCTGCGGACGTTATGGCCCGGCCGGATCGAGACGGACCTGCTCGGCGGCGCGGTCAGCGAGACTATCGCCGCGTACGCAGAGTCACACGGGGTAGATCTGGTGGTGATGACCACCCACGGGCGGGGTACGCTCTCGCGCGCTTGGCTAGGCAGCGTCGCGGATCAGCTCGTCCGCCAGCTGCCGATGCCCATGTTCCTAGTCCGCCCCCACGAGACCGACCCCGCCGAGAGCGCCAGCCCGCCCCGCATCGATCACATCCTGATTCCACTCGATGGCTCGGACTGGTCGGCGTCGATCGTTGCGCCCGCAACCACCCTCGGGCGGCTCACCGCCGCCCGCTACACCTTGGTGCAGACGATTGAGATCATCACGCCCGCCGAAGCCTTCGGCACCTATGCGCTCAGTGATCGCGACATTGACGCCTGGATCCAGGAGTCGCAACAGTATCTCGACCGCATCGCCAGCGGGCTGCGGGTGGAGGGGCTGCATGTGCAGACCGAGGTGCTCATCGGTTCGCCGGCGATCACCCTGCTGAACTATGCGCGCGACCACGCCGTCGATCTGCTAGCACTGGCAACCCACGGTCGCAGCGGTGCGGCGCGGTTGTTCCTGGGCAGTGTCGCCGATAAGCTCGTGCGTGGCGCGGGGGTGCCGGTGCTGCTCCAGCGACCGCATCCGGCGCCGCGCCCTGTGTAGTATATATGTACGCCGCGCTGCTCCTGATCTTCCTGGCCGGGCTCGCCGATGGCCTGGGCACCCAGAGCGTGGTGCTGTTCGCCAATCAGGTCGGCCGCCGCAGCTTCGTGCGCAACCTGCTTGTCTCCGGGCTGTTCTCCCTGCTCGGCGCCCTCTGCTGGGCGCTTTCGATCGGGCTGGTCGTCCGATCCACCCTGGGCATCGCCATCGCCCCGCCTGCGCTGATGGTGCTAGTCAGCATGGGCTACGTGCCGCTCCTCTTCAGCTTCCTGGCACTCATCCCCTACGGCGGCCCTGGCATCGCCGCCCTCCTCAACGGCGCGAGCTTCGTCATTGTGGCCGCGCAGCTCGCTGACACGCTCGCCATCGCGCCCTGGCAGGCCCTCGCGTGCGCGGTCGGCGGCTGGTTGCTGCTTCAGGCGGCTCGCCGCGTGCTCAGCCGGCCGCTCGCCCTGGCCGACCGACAGATCTGGACGCTCACGACGCATCAGGCCGAGCGGCGCACCATGGAGGAGATCCTGGATCACCTGGCCCTGCTTGACCCCGAGCCGCCCGAGCGACGGGCACCATGACGATCCTCGACGCCGCGCTGCGCACCCTGAGCCTGAATCTTCTGATGCTGGTCGTCGCGGGCCTGGTGGCGGCGCTGGTCGCCGCCCTCCTCTCGCCCCTTGGCCCGTTGTTCTGGTGGGCCGGCTGGACGCACCGCCCGGCCAGCATGATCGCCGCACCGCCGGACGCGCCCCGACCACACGCCTCCCCAGCGCACTATGTCGTCTACCTGTCGGGGATCGGCGTGGTCAATGCGGCCGACCTCGGTGATCTTGAGCTGGGCTATCTGCGCCGGCTCGCGGCGCGGCTTCCCGGCTGCGTGCTCATCCACGACGTGTTTATCTACGCGGTCGATAACATCGGGCTGAGCGCGGAGCCCTGGCTGGGCGGCTTCTGGCGCTGGGTGCGCCACAGCCAGCTGGCTCGCAGCCGGATCGCCGTCCTCGGCAACCTGATCAACCTGCGCAACCTGCTCCAGATGCTGGTCTCAGCCGACCAGCGCTACGGCCCGCTCTACAGCTGGGGCACTGCCGGGGTGATCGCCCGCTCGCTGGCGACCCACGGCTACCGCAGCGGCAGCGGCGCGCCGGTGACGCTGATCGGCTACAGCGGCGGCGCGCAGATCGCCCTCGGCGCCGCGCGCTACCTCGGGCCGGCCCTGGGCGCACCCCTCCAGTTGATCACCATCGGCGGCGTGATGAGCGCCGACCCAGGGCTCGACGCCATCGAGTCCGTCCACCAGCTCTGTGGCACCCACGACCCCATGCCGAACTACGGCGCGTGCTGCTTCCCCGGCCGCTGGCCGATCGTCCGCCACTCGCCCTGGAACCGCGCCTGCGCCGCCGGCAAAATCACGACGGTTACGGTCGGCCCCGCCCAGCACCACGGCCTCGGCGGCTACTTCGACCCCGCCGCGCGTACCGATGGGCCCAGCCTGCTCGACCGCACCGCCGATGCGACGGGCGAGCTGGTCGCCGCGATGATCGACCGCCACCGGGCGGTTGCGATACCGGAGGTGCGCTGATGGCGCGGATCCTCATCCTGCACGCCTCGTTCGGCTCCGGCCACCGGCACGCCGCCGAGGCCCTCCGTGCGGCCCTGGAGGCCCACCCTGACGTGGAGGTGGTGGTGGAAGACACGCTCGCCTATCTCGGCCCGGTGCTTCAGCACGCTGCGCAGGAACTCTACCGGCAGATCAGCGAGCACGCGCCGCGCCTCTACCAGCTCTTCTACGAGGCGACCGATCTACACCACCTCGACGCGGCCATGCGGGCCAACCTGCGCAGCGGGCGGGCCTATCGGCCCTTCCTGGGCGATCTCGAGCGCCTGATCGGGCGGCTTGCGCCCGACCTGATCGTCGGCGTGCAGCAGCTGCCGCTGATGGTGCTGAGCGCCCTGCGCGATGACGGCACGCTCCGCCAGCCGATCAACGCCGTGGTGACCGACTTCGCCGCCCACAGCAGCTGGGTCCATCCGTACATCGACCGCTATTTCCTGCCGAGCGCGATCACCGCGCAGCTGCTCGTCCGGCTGGGCGTGCCCGCTGACATTCTGGAGGTGACGGGCATCCCGGTGCGCGCCGAGATCGCCGCGCCAAAGGCGCCCGCCGCAATGCGTGCCCGCCACGGGCTCCCGCCGAATGGGCCGGTTATCAGCCTGTTCGGGGCCGGGATCGAGCCGCAGCGGGTGCGCCTGATGCTTGAGGGGCTGCTCGGGCTGGGTGCCCCGCTCACCCTAGTAACGGTCACCGGGCGTAGCACTGAGCTAGCGCAGCATCTGGACGGCCTTGTGGGCCACGGGCAGGTGCGCCTGGTCGCGCTGGGCCAGATCGCGTATGTGGACGATCTGGTGGCGGCGAGCGACCTGGTGATCACCAAGGCCGGCGGGCTGATCGTCAGCGAGGTGCTGGCCCGGCACACCCCGCTGATGATCATTGACCCGATCCCGGGCCAGGAGGAGTGGAACGCCGATATGGTTGCCGCAGCGGGCGCCGGAACGCAGCTGCGTCTGCCTGAGATGGTGCCCATCGCCGTCCAGGCGCTGCTGGCGCAGCCCGCGCGCCTCGCCCTGATGCGGCAACGTGCGGCAGCAGTGGGACGTCCCCACGCCGCCGCAGCTATCGCCCGGCGCCTACTTGCGGACCTGCGCGCGTGACGGTCTGTCCATGCGCCGGCGGTGCCAGTCGGGAGATCCATCGTGTGCACCGGCGCCGTCGGCGAACACGCGGTTAGAAGCCCATGCCGCCCATGCCGCCCATCCCACCGCCGGACATGTCCGGGGCCGGGCTCGCCTCGGGCGAGTCGGCGATCAGGGCCTCGGTGGTCAGTAGCAGCCCGGCGATCGAGACGGCGTTCTGCACAGCCGAGCGGGTCACCTTCACCGGGTCGACGACGCCCTGCTCCAGCATGCTGCCGTACGCGCCGGTCAGCACGTTGTAACCGGAGGTGGGGTCGCCGCTCGACTCCTGGTTGCGGCGCACCGTGTCGATGATCACCGAGCCCTCCTCGCCGGCGTTACGGGCCAGCTGGCGCATCGGCTCCTCCAGCGCCCGCCGCAGGATCTCCACCCCGAAGCGCTCGTTGGCGTTGCACGCCTGCACCTGATCCAGGGCCGGGATGACATTGAGCATGGCCACGCCGCCGCCCGGCACGATGCCCTCCTCCACGGCGGCCCGCGCCGTCGAGAGCGCGTCCTCGACGCGGTGCATCTTCTCCTTCAGCTCGGGCTCGGTAGCCGCGCCAACCTTGAGGATGGCCACGCCGCCGGCCAGCTTCGCCACGCGCTCCTGTAGTTTCTCGCGGTCGAAGTCGCTGGTACTCGTCTCGATCTGGGCGCGCAGCTGCGCGACGCGGGCCGCGATCGCCTCCGGGTTGCCGCGGCCCTCGACGAAGGTGGTGCTGTCCTTGTCGGCGAGCACGCGGCGCGCCCGGCCCAGATCCTCGACCGTCGCACTGTCGAGCTTGCGGCCAATCTCCTCGGTGATCAGCGTGCCACCCGTCAGGATGGCTATATCCTGGAGCATAGCCTTGCGGCGATCACCAAAGCCCGGTGCCTTGATCGCCAGCACGTTCATCGTGCCGCGCATCTTGTTGACCACCAGGGTCGCCAGGGCCTCGCCGTCCACGTCCTCAGCGATGATCACGATGTTCTTGCTGACCTTGAGGACCGCCTCCAGCATCGGCAGGATGTCCTGGATGCTTGAAATCTTCTTGTCGGTGATCAGGATGTAGGGGTCGTCGAGCTCGGCCTCCATCCGCTCGGCGTTGGTCACAAAGTAGGCGGAGAGATAGCCGCGGTCGATCTGCATGCCCTCGGTATACTCGGTCTCAAAGGCGATGCCCTTGCTCTCCTCGACGGTGATCACGCCGTCCTTGCCGACCTTCTCCATCACATCGGCGATCAGCTCGCCAATCGCGCTGTCGCCCGCCGAGATCCCAGCCACATGGGCGATGTCGGCGCGGTCGCGCACCGGCTTGGCCAGGCGCTTCAGCTCGGCCACAATCGCCACGGCGCCCTTGTCGAGCCCATGCTTGATCTGCATCGGGTTGGCTCCGGCGGCGACGATCCGCAGGCCCTCGGCGACAATCGCCTGGGCCAGAACGGTGGCCGTGGTCGTGCCGTCACCAACTACATCGTTGGTCTTGGTGGCGACCTCGACCAGCAGCCGGGCGCCCATGTTCTCGAAGGGGTCGTTCAGCGTGATCTCTTTGGCGACGGTGACGCCGTCGTGGGTGACCGTCGGCGTGCCGTATGCTTTGTCGATCGCCACATTGCGCCCGCGCGGGCCGAGCGTGGTCTTGACCGCGTCAGATACGATATCGACGCCGCGCTTGAGTGCGTGGCGGGCCTCTTCGTGAAACAAGATCTGTTTAGGCATAGGGGTAGTTATCCTCTTCTACAAATGCATCAGCTCTGAATGATGCCCAGAATATCCTTCTCGGACAGGATCAGATACTCAACGTCGTCCACGCGGTACTCGGTGCCGCCGTACTTGGCGAAGAGCACCGTGTCGCCGGCCTTGACCTGCATGGGCACGCGTTGGCCGCGGTCGTCCAGCCGCCCCGCGCCGACGGCCAGGATGAGCCCCTCCATCGGGCGTTCCTTGCTGGCGGTGTCGGGCAGGAAGATGCCGCCCTTGGTCTGCGCCTCGCGCTCCGTCGGCTTGACGACCACGCGGTCTGACAGGGGCTGAATACGGAAGTCGGTTGTCATATCACATTCCTCCTTGCTTGATGATAGGGGACGAAGTGGTCGTGCGCGCTCCCAACGAGCTGTTGAGGGGCGCCGCCGTCGCGGCCTAATCCGTCAATGACGATAATGCTCGGCCAGGTACGGATGTCACTCGTTGCGGTAAGCGCGTGCTGACTCTGAAACAATCGGGAGGGCCGAGCATTGACCGCGCCCGCTAGGCGCGCCCCCAGCGCCAGGCCGGCCAGGATTTCGCCAATGGTGATCAGATACAAGCTCAACCGGATGATCGTCCAGAGCGGCACCAGGCGCATATCAGTAAACAGGCGCCGAGCCATCGATAGCGCGGTGATCGGGAACGCAGCAGACGTTGGGTGTATGGAGATCTGCAATGCGGGGTGTCCTTCCTTTTTTCAATCGATATGATCGTTGTCGCTGGCCGCACCGCCGATCTGGCGCCCGCCATTGCCACCTCACCCAGACCCTGCGGCGAGCGCCTGGGTGAGCCCGGC
>JBAXES010000119.1:0-9331 GCA_037140315.1 Chloroflexales bacterium | reverse complement strand
CGTCAGCAGGCCCACGGCGGTGGCCACCTACGCCTACCACACTGGGCGGGTGGCGCCGATCGCCCTGGCCGTGGTCGTGCTGATTCGCCTGGGCCGCTCGCCGGCGGCCTGGCGCCGGGCTATGCCGGGGCTGCTGGTGGCCACCGCCGTGGGCCTGCTGACGATGGCACCGCTGCTGAGCTACATCGCCCAGAACTACGCCGACTACAACCGGCGCGTCGGCGCGGTCTCGGTGCTGAACACGAACTATCTGGACACGCACACGCCGCTAGGCCTGCTGCTGCGCAACGGCGCGCGCTACCTGCTGATGTGGCAGGTGCAGGGCGAGCCGAACGGACGCCACCACCTGCCCGACGCGCCGATGCTCGACCCGGCCGCCGGGCTGCTGCTGCTGATCGGCGCGGCCCTGGCGCTGCGGGCGCCGCGCAGCCCCGGGCAGCTGGCGATCCTGGCCATCCCCGCCGTCTACCTGGTGCCGGCAATCCTCAGCAGCGACGCGCCGCACGCGATGCGCGCCCTGGGGATGCTCGCCCCAGCATGTATGCTGGCCGCCATAGGGGTTGACGAGCTGCTGCTCTGTCCGGCCCACCGCAGCCGCCAGATCGTCGCCACCGGACTGCTGGCCTTCAGCCTGGGGTTTAACACCTGGATCTACTTCGGCGTGATGCAGGTGGATCCGAAGGTCTACGGCGAGTTCGACCTGCTAGAGACGGCGCTGGGCCAGGCGGCCCAGGCCCCCGCCACAAGCGCCGACCCCGACCTGCGGGCGGTGCGGGTCTACCTGCCCGACAAGCTGCGCGGCACGGATACGGTGCGCTTCCTGACCTACGGCGTGCCGACCTACGGCTACACGGGGGCGGCGCTGCCCGGCGGCGGCCCGGCCCTGGTGCTGCTGCCCGCCGACGCCAGCCCGGCGGCGCAGGCCGAGGCCATGGCCGCCCTCGGCCCCGGCGCTGCCGCCCTGGATCATGTGCCGAGCTTCCCCGGCACGAGTCGACCGATCATCCTGGCCTTCGGGCGGGGCGCGGCGGCAGGGCACCTGGCGGCGCAGCTCTGGCCATGATGCCGCTGAGGGACAAGCCCTCTCCGGGCCGCTCCCAACCCGACATAGAAGCTCGGACGCAGTCACTGTGATCTGGCTCAGGATCTTGAAAGCTCGTACAGGAGGCGGCGTAGGTGCATGCCCCCCCCGTCACGCGGACGATGCGACGGGCCATCACCCTCGGCATGATCGGCCTGGGGGCAGCTTTGGCTCTGAGCCAGGCCGCAGCCCCACCCCCACCGGCGGCGGCGCAGGTCGCCCTGGGCTGGCGGCTGATGGCCGACCGGCGGCTCTCGGTCAGCCGCAACCTATCGTGTCTGGATTGCCACATCCCCACCCAGGGCTACGCCGACGGGAAGGCTGTGGCCACGGCGGACGGGCTGAACACCCCCACCCTCTACGGCCTCGCCGACCGCACGACCTTCGGCTGGTTCACGCCGGAGGTGCGCTCGCTGGAGTCCTTCGTATTGCGCCCGCTCGACAACCCGCGCGAGATGGGGCCGCTGGCCGAGGCGACCCTCCAGCGGCTGAGCGCAGACCCGGCGCTGCGGGCGAGCTACGCGGCGGCATTCCCCGGCGCGCGGGAGCCGATCACCTGGGCGCAGACCGCGCAGGCGCTGGCGGCGGCGATCCGGAGCATTGCGAGCCCACGCACGGGGGCGATGACGGCGGCGGCGACGCGCGGCCAGACCCTCTTCGCCGAGCTGGGCTGTGCCGGCTGTCACCGCGGCGCGACGCTCAGCAGCGAGGCGTATATGAACACCGGCGTGAGCCACGAGCGGCGGAACGGCGGGAGATCTCGCGTCCCGTCACTGATTGGCCTCGCCCAGACCGCGCCGTACTTTCACGACGGATCTGCGGCCACGCTCGCGGATGTGGTACGCGCCTACCAGCGCGGCGGGCAGGTGCCAGGCGCAGGGGTCAACGCAGCGATCAGCCCCTTCGTGATCACCGCTGACGAGGAGCGAGATCTGGTCGCGTTCTTGTCGAGCCGCTGAGGAGACCCATGCGCCGCATCGTGGCTGGAGGTCCAAGAGTAGGTCATCACAGTGATTAGAGGGGGTGGTCTTTCGGGGAGGGACAAGCCCTCCCCGAGCCCCTCCCAGACAACGGTGGAGGAGGTTCGCCCGCAGCCGGGCGCGTTCACAATTGGTAACATCCACCTCACACCGCAGGCCTAGCGCAGCGAGCGGGCGGCGTGGTACAACAAGAGGGAGCGAACACCACCAAGGAGGAACCAATGCGCCGCACATTCGTCTTTATCACGCTGATCATCAGCTCGCTGCTGCTGGGCGCCTGCGCCGCGAAGCTGCCCACCGCCGACGAGATCGTCGCCAGGATGGAGGCGGCCCGCGCCAGCACCCAGGATATCCACGCCACCGTGGCGGTCAACTTCACGTCGCCCGACAAGACGGGCAGCATCGTGATCGAGGGCTGGATGCAGAAGCTCCCCGACGCCGCCGACGGCCAGCCCAAGGCCCGCGTGCGCGCCGAGGTGCGCGAGGCCAGCCAGGCCGACATGGTCGGCACGATCCTGGTGAGCGACGGCGAGCAGTTCTGGCTCTACAGCCCGGCCAAGAACACCGTCGTCACCGGCACCACCGCCGACATGAAGAAGCAGGCCCCTACCTCGCCCGCCGGCGCCACCCAGATGCTCCAGGACGTGGTGCAGAAGGGCCTCGACGCCGTTGACCTGAAGGTGCTCGGCGAAGAGCAGGTGGCCGGCAAGAATGCCTGGAAGGTCACAGTGACACCGAAGCCCGAGACGTCTAGCAAGCTCAACCTCGCCGGGGTGATCGAGGGCACGATGTGGGTGGACGAGGCCCTGGCGATGCCGCTGAAGCTCAGCGTGGACGCCAGCGACTTCGGCAGCGGTGCCGTCGAGGTGCGGGCGATCGAGCTAAACGCCGGCCTGAGCGCCGACCTGTTCAGCTACACCCCGCCCGCCGGGGCCAAGGTTGTCCAGGCCGCCGACCTAGCCGCCCAGATGGCGCCCAAGGCCGCCACCCTCGACGAGGCCCGCAGCAGCGTCAGCTTCACCCTGCGCGAGCCGGGCTACCTGCCCGCCGGTCTGGCCCTGGTCGAGGTGCGCGTGGTCGGCACCGACACCGTCATCCTCAACTACAACGGCGGCGGCGCCAGCATGAGCCTGGTGCAGAGCAACGGCGACGTGGGCAACGACCGCGAGCCCCCGGCGGGCAGCGACACCCAGCAGATCACCGTGCGCGGCCAGCCGGCCACCCTGATCACCGGCGACGGCCAGGGCAGCCTGCTGCGCTGGGCGGAGGGCGGGATCAGGACGGTGATCGCCGGCACGCTCAGCGGCGACGAGGCAGTCAAGGTGGCCGAGGGGCTAAAATAATGTAGAATGCTGAATGTTGAATGGTGAGTGGTAGCATTTAACATTCAACATTCAACATTCAGCATTCAAACAATGACAGATCCACTGATCATAACCACCGCCCTCGCCCGCAGCTACCAGATGGGCAAGACCAGCGTGGCCGCGCTGCGCGGGGTCGACCTCACGGTGCAGGCCGGCGAGTTTGTGGCCCTGGTCGGGCCGAGCGGCAGCGGCAAGAGCACGCTGCTACACCTGATCGGCGGCCTGGTGCGCCCGAGCGTCGGCGAGGTCTGGGTACACGGGCTAGAGCTGGGGCGCAGCAGCGACACCCAGCTGGTGGCATACCGGCGCGACACCCTGGGCTTCATCTTCCAGAGCTTCAACCTGCTGCCGATCAAGTCGGCGTGGGAGAACGTCGCCGTTCCGCTGATGCTGGCCGGGGCGCCGCAGGCCCAGCGCAAGGCCCGCGCCGTCGAGATCCTGGGGCAGCTCGGCCTGGCCAACCGCGCCGGCCACCGCCCCGCCGAGCTGAGCGGCGGCGAGCAGCAGCGCGTGGCCATCGCCCGCGCCCTGGCCAACCGCCCGCGCCTGCTGCTGGCCGACGAGCCCACCGGCAACCTCGACTCGCGCACTGGCGGCGAGATCATGGCCCTGCTCCAGCGCCTCGTGCGCGAGGAGGGCCTGACCATGCTGCTCGTCACCCACGACATGGGTGTCGCCCACTTCGCCGACCGGATCGTCCACCTGCGCGACGGCCTAGTCGAGCGGATCGAGACGGTCGAGCCGGAGCTGGCCCGCTAACCTCAGCGCCCTCTTGGGGCTACGCCCCGAACCTGCTTTTTGTTGGGTTTGGGCGGCAAAGCCGCCCAAACCCAACAGAAAAATATCGTGGGGCGGCGAAGCCGCCCCACACCCCACCGGCAGGCGGCCTAGGCCGTATCGTCGATCACCCGAAAGAACAGATCTACTGCCGCCGGGTCAAGGTGGCTACCGGCGAGTGAGCGGAGGTGCGCGCGGACCTTCTCCTCGGGCCAGGCCGGGCGGTAAGGCCGATCTGTGCGCAGGGCGTCCCAGATATCGATCACCGCGAACAGCCGTGCCGCCAGCGGGATATCCTCGCCGCGCAGGCCGCGCGGGTAGCCGGTACCGTCCCACTTCTCGTGGTGACAGTAGGGGATGTCGAGGGCCGGGTGCAGGAATGTGATCGGCGCGAGCAGGTTGTAGGCGTAGACCGGGTGCAGGCGCATCAGCCGCCACTCCTCATCGTCCAGCTTGCCGGGCTTGAGCAGCACCGCGTCGGGGATGCCCATCTTGCCGATGTCGTGGAGCAGGGCGCCCCAGCGCACGTAGTGTACCTGTTCCTCGGTCATGGCGGCGGCCCGCGCCAGCCGCACCGCTAGGTCGGTGACGCGCTGCGAGTGGCCCTGCGTCTCCTCGTCGCGCAGGTCGAGCGCGCGCGACCAGCCCTCCAGCGTGCTCTCGTAGGCCTGGAGCAGCTCGCTGTTCAAGCGCCGGAGATCGTTCACCAGGCGCGCATTCTCGATCGCCACGGCGGCGACGTTCGCCGCAAGGCCGAGGATGGCGGCGTGGGCCATGCTGTAGCAGCCGAGGGTGAAGCTCTGCACCTGAAGCACGCCCACCACCCGATCGCGCGCGATCATCGGCACTAAGAGCAGTGACTCAGTGATCTCGCCCTCTTCCCCGACGTAGAACACCGTTGAGCGCTGGTGCATCTCCTCCAGGCTGCCGACAATCGTCGGCTGGCGAGAGTGGATCACATTGCTCTGGATGCCATAGCCCGGCGGGGCCAGCGGCAGCGGCATAAAATCGCTCACGTCGATCCGCTCGCCTTCGAGGATGGCGAAGGCGCAGATCATCTCCTGTTTCTCGGCATTAAAGAGGGTGAAGATCGCGCCTGCGACATCGGGCAGCAGCTTGAGGGCAACCTCGTACAGCAGCTCGTAGATCCGCTCCAGATCAAGGGTCTCGGCAAGGGCGCGGCTCAGGGTGTTGATCGCCTCCATGTCGTCCGCGCGTGAGCGGGCAGAGGCGAGCCGGATCGCGTTAAGCATAGCCTGGGCCGCCAGATCAGCCAGGATGCACAGCAGATCCGACTCGATGATCGAGAGGCGGTCCTGATCGGCAGGGAGTATGATCGCCAGCGCGCCCACGGGCTGCTCATCGCGCCAGAGGCCGATCATGGCGAAGGGGCCAGGCTCTGCGGCGGGGCTCATATGCGGCAGGGGTGGCGCGGGGCTGGCCGGGTGCGGGATGAAGTGGGCCACCGAGGGCAGATCACAGCCATAGGCGGCCACATAGCGGACTAGGCACCGCTCCTCGTCGTAGGCCCCGGCAACAACGCCCGGGACGCCAAGGAGCAGAGCCGACTCATCGCAGACAACCTGTAGCATAGCCTCAGGATTGTGGTCGGCGTTGAGCCGCGCGATCACGCGGGCCAGGGCTACGATGCTCACCTTTGTACCACAGCACTCCATAGACACTAGGCTACCACAGAGAAGCGACGAGTCCCGCAGACACGAAGGGGGGCGCAACGGGAGATCCCGTCGCGCCCCCTTGAGGTATGGGGTCACAGCGCCCGCCAGCCCTGGCTGACCGGCGCGGCAGCGGCGCGGGGCGCCGGGGCCTGGGTGAGCGGCCCCCTGGCGGGCGGCCAGCCGCGGGCCATGTAGTCGCCCATGACGATCACGAAGAGGATCATCAGCCAGACAAAGGCGCTCACGGCGAAGATCTGGGTCAGCTTGCTGCTCACCTTCACGTGCATGAAGAAGTAGATGATCAGCGCAGTCTTGGCGATCGCGATGGCCATGGCGATGCCGACGGCGACGATCTCGGGCAGCTGGACGAAGTGCTTCTCCACGTACCAGGCGGCCACGGTGAGCACCATCAGCACCATCAGCGAGCTGAAGACCACCCAGTACGTCCGCACCGGGATGTGGCCGTAGCTGCCCTCGCGGTCGTGGCCGCCCTCGTGTCCAATATCGCGCGCGTTTGCCATATGCTTACACCAGGTAGAAAAGCGGAAATAGGAAGACCCAGATGATATCGATCAGGTGCCAGTAAAGTCCGCCGATCTCCACCGGGGTGAAGTAGGCCGGGCTAAACTTGTTGCGGATCGCCATCCCGGCGATCACGCTCATCACCGTGATCCCGACAACCATATGGACGGCGTGCAGGCCGGTGGCGCAGAAGTAGAGGAAGAAGAACAGCTGGTGGGGCGACTTCATGCCAGGCTGGGCGGCATCCGCCGCCGCCGCCGCAGGCGCGCCACCCTCGGCGGATGCCGCCGCGACCGGGAAGAGGAAGCCCTTGCCGGGCACCAGACACTCGGCCTCGCCGAGCCGCTCGCCGCCGGTCGCCCAGGCCAGCGGGCTGGCGTAGCCGGCGCAGTGGGCGAACTTCTCGCCGTACTCGGTGAACTTGATCCCCAGGAAGGTCGCGCCGAGCAGGATCGTCACCAGCAGCAGCGTGACCAGCTGGCGCTTGTTGCCCACCTCGGCGGCGTGTACCGCCAGGGCCACCGTGAGCGAGCTGACCAGCAGCACCACCGTGTTCAGCGTCGCCAGGGGCGTGTTCAGGTGCGGCGCCGCCGCCGCCCAGATCTCGGGGTAGGCCCAGCGGTAGACCATGTAGGCCATGAAGATCCCGCCGAAGAGCATGATCTCCGTCACCAGAAAGGCCCACATCCCGAGGGTCGCCGCCTCTTTCTGCTGGCCGGGGGTGTCATAGTGATGCTGGAGCGCCGGGCCGCTCACGTGATCGTGGGTTGTCGTGGCCAAGGGTATTCTCCTCTCGTGCGCTATCGCGCAGGGAACAGGGAACAGGGAACAGATGATGCTCATTATGCGGCGGAGCTATTGCCTGTTCCCTGTTCCCTACAGTGGGCTGCCCGGCTGCCATGCCTCGGCGTCACGGATGGCCGCCTCGGGGTGGAAGGCGTAGGCCTCCTCGGTCACGATCGGCTGGGTCGCAAAGTTGAAGGTCGGCGGGGGTGAGCTGGTCTGCCACTCCAGGCCGGGCGCGTCCCAGGGGTTATCGCCGGCGAGCTTGCCGTAGCGCAGCGAGAGCAGCAGGTAGACCAGCGGGATAATGAAGCCGATCCCCAGGATGGACGACCCTGCGGTCGACATCACGTGGTAGATCTGGAACTCCTGGGGGTAGACGTGGTAGCGCCGGGGCATGCCCAGGTAGCCCATCACAAACTGCGGGAAGAAGGTCAGATTGAAGCCGACGAAGACCACCAGGGCCGAGATGGCGCCCCATGCCTCGTTGTACATCCGGCCGGTCATCTTCGGCCACCAGTAGTGGATGCCGCCGAGGTAGGCCATCATCGTGCCGCCGACCATCACGTAGTGGAAGTGAGCCACCACAAAGTAAGTGTCGGTGACGTGGATGTCCACCGCGACCACGCTGAGGAAGATGCCGGTCAGGCCACCGATCACAAATAGGCCGATAAAGCCGAGGGCGTAGAGCATCGGCGTGCGGTAGGAGATCGAGCCCTTGTAGAGCGTGGCCGTCCAGTTAAAGACCTTGATCGCCGAGGGGATGGCCACCAGCATTGTGATGAAGCCAAACACCAGGCCGGAGTAGACCGACTGGCTGCTCACGTACATGTGGTGGCCCCAGACCAGAAAGCCGAGGATGGCGATGGCGATCGAGCTGAAGGCGACGAACTCGTAGCCGAAGATGCGTCGGCGCGAGAAGGTGGCGATCAGCTCGCTGATCACGCCCATCGCCGGCAGGATCATAATATAGACCGCCGGGTGTGAGTAGAACCAGAACAGGTGCTGGTAGAGCACCGGGTCCCCGCCGATGGCCGGGTCAAACACACCGACGTGCCAGATCCGCTCGACCGCCACCAGCAGCAGGGCGATGGCGACCACCGGGGTGGCGAGGATCTGGATGAGGCTGGTGGCGTAGTGCGCCCAGATGAACAGCGGCAGGCGGAACCAGGTGAGTCCCGGCGCGCGCATCTTGTGGATGGTGACGATGAAGTTCAGGCCGGTGAGGATCGAGGAGAAGCCCATGATGAAGGCCCCGGCGATCGTCAGCACCACATTCGAGTTCGAGTAGCTGGTGCTGAAGGGGGTGTAGAACGTCCAGCCCGTGTCGACGCCGCCGAAGACTGCGGCGCACAGGGCGAAGATGCCGCCGCCCATATACAGGTACCAGCTCAGCAGGTTCAGCTTGGGGAAGGCCAGGTCGCGGGCGCCGATCATCAGCGGGATCAGGAAGTTGCCCAGCACCGAGGGGATACCCGGGATCAGGAAGAAGAAGACCATGATCACCCCGTGCAGGGTGAACATACGGTTGTACATATCGGCCGACATCAGGTCGCCCTGGGGCGTCACCAGCTCAAGGCGCACCATTGAGGCCGCCATGCCGCCGAGCAGGAAGAAGACGTTGATGCTGATCAGGTAGAGGATGGCGATCCGCTTATGGTCGACGGTGAGCAGCCACGACTTGAGCCATGCGCTGGCGGTGGTGGCGCTGTTTGTGGAGTAGTTACTGGGCAGAGCAGTTGTGCTCATGGCTTAGTTCCCGCTTCCTAAGGACTTGACGTACTCGATCAGCTGCTTCACCTCGTCGTCCTTGAGCTGGCTCTTGAAGACGGGCATAATCATGCTATAGCCCTTCACGGTCTTGGCCGGGGACGAGACGATCGACTCGTGGAGATACGCCTCATCGGCCTTGACCGTGGTGTCATCATCGAGGGTGACAGTGCTATTGTACACGCCCTTCAGGCTCGGGCCGAGGCCGCCGCCGGCCATCACGTGGCAGCCCACACAGCCCAGGCTGGTGAAGAGCTTCTCGCCCTTGGCGGCCAGATCGGCGTTGAAGGGGCCGCCGGCGGCGCCGCCCGCCGCGCCGCCGCCAGCGGCGGGGGTGGGCGAGGGCCGGGCCAGGGGCGCGGCGGGGGCCGCCGGCGC
>JBAXES010000118.1:0-9460 GCA_037140315.1 Chloroflexales bacterium | reverse complement strand
CGGCCGGGGTGAACTTGACGGCGTTGCTCAGCAGGTTCACCAGCATCTGCTTCAGGCGCTTCGGGTCGGCCGCCACCTCTGCCGTCTGGTCGTTGATGTAGAGCGCGAGCCGGATCGCCTTTCTGAGCGCCAGGTCTTTGACAAACACCATGCTGGCCTGGCAGATATCGGCGACCGGCATGGGCTCGATCTCAATGCCGAGCCGCCCGGCCTCGACCTTAGAGATATCGAGGATATCGTTGATCAGCGTGAGCAGGTGGCGACCGCTGGACTCGATACTCTGGAGGAAGTCGTGCTGGCGCGGGTTGAGCGGGCCAGAGAACTCCTCCTGGAGGGCCTCGCTGAGGCCGAGGATGGCGTTGAGCGGCGTGCGCAGCTCGTGGCTCATATTCGCCAGGAACTCGTCCTTAGTCCGCGCCGCCCGCGCCAGCTCGGCGTTGGCCTGGCGTAGGGTCTCCTCGGCCTTTTTGCGCTCGGTGTTATTAAACATTGTGGAGCGGCTCATTACATACCGGCCATGCTCGTCGTAGATCGCGGTCGCATCGAGGAGGACATCGAAGGTTGTGCCATTTTTGCGGATGATCTCATACTCGACGCCGCGCACCCAGCCGCGCTGCTTGAACAGCGGGTAGCTCTCCTGGAATACGCTGCGGCTCTGGGCGGTGATAAGATCGGTGAAGGGGCGACCGATCAGCTCATCGCGGGAGTAGCCCAGCCATGCCAGCTCGGTCTGGTTAACCATGGCGATCTTGCCGTCGGCATCCAGCGAGTGGTAGCCGTTCGGGGCGTTCTCGTAGAGGTCCTGCACCTCGGCGGTGCGCTGCATGACCCGCTCCTCCAGCGTGTGGTTCAGCTCCAGCAGCTCCTGCTGCGCCGCCTTGAGATCATGGATGTCGGTCGAGTTGACCAGCACGCAGGTGGCGCGGCCGGTCTCGTCGTGGATCGGGTGTAGCGATGAGCGATACCAGCGAAGCTGGCCATTGACGAGGCCCCGCCACTCGGAGGTGACCTCGTGGTCCTGATCGATCACCTCGCGCAGCCGCTCCAGCTGTCGGGATGCGGCCGGCTCGGGGAACAGATCGTGCATAGTCTTATCAATAAAGTCGCTGGGCGCGCCGCCTAGCTGGCGCGCGGCTACGCCGTTTATGAACAGGAAGCGGCCATCGTAATCCATGGTGTGGACGGCGCTATCCATGCTCTCCATGAGCCTGCGGTACAGCTCCTCGCTCAGGCGCAGCGCGATCTCGGCATGCTTGCGCTCGGTGATGTCGTGGATGATTGAGAAGAGCACCTGCGTCTCTCGCACCGAGATCGGCGACGAGTACACCTCCACAATGCGCTCCGCCCCGCTGGCGAGCCGGTGGGGGAAGACAAAGTAATTGCGCTCCTCATGCAGGGCTCGCTGGCGCTCTGCCGCCACCTGCTCTGGCGAGAGCATGTTGATCTGATTAATGCTCATCGCGCAGAGCGCTGACTTGGGGTAGCCGTAGAAGCTCACGGCGGATCGATTGGCGTCAAAGATTATGCCGCCCTGCGGCTCGATGAGCAGCATAACGGCGCCGTGCTCTTCGAACATGGTGTGAAAGCGCGTCTCGCTTTCGAGCAGCGCCGCCGCCGTCTGCTCCTGCCGACGGTCGTAGCGGCGGGACTGCTGCCGCCAGATCAGCACGAGCCGGGCGCTGACCACGGCGATGAGCAGGCTGAGAAGTATGGCGGTAGCGCGAAATGACAGGTAGCCGGTGCTGGCAATGCCTATCGCCAGCAGCACGAAAATAAGCTCAAGGATCACCAGGAAGCGTCTCTCGCGCTGCGCGGACTTCTTCATAGCCGAGTTTCCTATAGCGCCATGCGGCGTGCCGCAACTGAAATCTAAATGGATGTTACCATATCTTATGCGGGCACTAAATGCTGTGCCCAGCAACCCCCATGGCTCGCGCAACCTCCCTGGGGCTGCGCCCCAGACCCAGCTTTTTGTTGGGGCTGGGCGGCTTCGCCGCCCAGCCCCAACAAAAAAAATAACGTGGGGCGGCTTCGCCGCCCCCACACCCCCACCGGGAGAAGCTCTCCTCATATTTGGAGCAGGGCCGCGAGGTGCGCCGCGCCGAATGCCGTCGCGACGACATCGGCCAGCCGGTCGTAGGGGTCGGGCGGTGGCGGCGCCCCCGCGCCCAGCCAGCCCAGGCTGCCCAGCCAGCCGCGCCGGAAGGCCGGGTTGGCGAAGATGCCGTGGATGTAGCAGCCCCAGATCCGCCCGTCGGCGCTGATCGACCCGTCGCCCTCGCAGTCCGGCGCCTCGCCGCGGCGGGTGATCGTGGCCAGCGGGATCCCGGCCGGGCCGGCGGTGCGCCCGGCGTGGATCTCATAGCCGCGCAGGGGCGCGCCCGCCGCCCAGGGGGCATGGGCGCGGGCCTCGATCTGGACGGTGCGTTTCTCGGCGGCGAAGACCGTCTCCACGGGCAGCAGCCCCAGCCCCGGCGCGTCGCCGCCGGCGCCCTCGACGCCCAGCGGGTCGCTGATGCGCGTGCCGAGGAGCTGGTAGCCGCCGCAGATGCCCACGACGGCGCCGGGGAAGCTGGCTAGGGCCGCATCGAACCCGCGCTCGCTGAGCCAGCGCCGCGCGGCCAGGGTGTGCTTGGTGCCAGGGATGATCACCGCCGCCGCCCCGGCGATCTCGTGCGGCCTGTCGACATAACGCACATAGACCCCCGGCTCGCGGGCCAGCGGGTCAACATCGTCGAAGTTGGCGATGGCCGGGATGCGCAGCACGGCGATGCCGACCCCCGCGCCGGCGGGGGCGGGGCCGCGCTCCAGGGCCACGGCGTCCTCCTCGGCCAGGCCGAGATCATCGACCCAGGGCACCACGCCGAGCACCGGCAGGCCGCTGCGCTGCTCCAGGATGGCGACCCCGTCGTGGAAGAGGGCCGGGTCGCCGCGGAAGCGGTTCGCCACCAGGCCGCAGATCAGGGCGCGCTCCGCGGGTTCCAGCAGCATCAGAGTGCCGAGGAGCTGGGCGAAGATCCCGCCGGCGTCGATGTCGCCGACCAGCAGGGTGCGGGCCTGGGCGTAGGTGGCCACCCGCGCGTTGACGATGTCGCGCGGCTTGAGGTTCAGCTCGACCGGGCTGCCGGCCCCCTCGGCGATCACCAGGTCGTACTGGCCGCGCAGGGCGTCGAGGTTGCGCGTGACCACCTCCCACAGCAGGTCCTTGCGCTGCCAGTAGTCGAGGGCGTCGAGCGAGCGCCATGGCCGGCCCTCGACGATGATCTGGCTGCGCATATGGCCCTCGGGCTTGATCAGGACGGGGTTCATCTGCACGGTGGGGGCCACGCGCGCGGCCTCGGCCTGCACCGCCGTGCTGCGCCCGATCTCGCCGCCGTCGGCGGTGACGGCGGCGTTGTTGCTCATGTTCTGGGCCTTGAAGGGGGCCACCCGCAGCCCGCGCCGGGCCGCGATGCGGCAGAGGGCGGCCACCAGGGTGCTCTTGCCCACCGACGAGGCGGTGCCGAGGACCATCAGGACGGGAGCGGGTTTCCCGGTTTCGCTGAAGGAATTCTGCGAACATTCTTTTTCGGAGGGGCCAGCGGCCCCTCCGAGCCTCCCCGCTCTTTGGGCTGGGCTCATACGACCTCCTCCCAGGCGTCAAGCAGCCGGGCGTTCTGCTCGGGGCGGAGCGGCGCGACCCGCACCCAGGCCGGCAGCCCGAACGAGGCGCAGTCGCGCACGACGCAGCTGCGGCGCAGCAGGGCCGCGCGGGCGGCCGCGCCGTCGCCGCTGCGCACGAGCATGAAGGGCAGATCGGCGCGGTGGACGGTCAGGCCCATGGCGGCCAGCCCCGCCATCAGGCGGTCGCTGCCGGCCCACAGCTGCGGCATGCTGTCTGGCAGGAACCTCTCGTCGGCCAGGGCGGCCAGCCCGGCGGCCTGGGCCGGGCTGCTCACGCTCCAGGTCGGCTGGTAGGCGGCGATGCGCGCGATTAGCCCGGCGTCGGCGAGGAGGTAGCCCAGGCGCAGCCCGGCCAGGGCGTAGCTCTTGGTCAGCGAGTGCAGGCGCAGCAGGCCCGCCGGGGGCGCGGCGTCGAGCGGGTCGTCGCCCTGTGCCTCGACGCGCAGGAAGCTGCGGTAGGCCCGGTCGACTACCAGCATCCCGCCCACCGCCGCGCAGGCCTCGGCGAGGCCGAGGGTGGTCTCCGCTGGCAGATCGACCCCGGTGGGGTTGTTCGGCGCGCAGAGCCAGGCCAGGCGCGGGCGCGCCCGCCTGATCGCCGTCGCGAGCGCCTCGGCGTCGAGCTGAAACTGGCCGCGCTCGTGGCCGCGCAGCTCGACGACCTTCCCGCCCGCCAGCCGAGAGGCGTGGGCATACTCGCCGAAGGTGGGGCCGACCACCAGGGCGATATCGCCGGGGCGCAGGAGGGCGCGGGCGACCAGGTGGATCAGCTCGTTGGCCCCGTTCCCGGCCAGGATCGTGGCTGGCGCGCAGCCGTGGCGCTCGGCGAGGGCGCGGCGCAGCTGGTGGCAGCTGCGGTCGGGGTAGGGCGCGGGGTTCAGGCCGGCCAGCGCCGCGCGCACCGCCGTCGGCGGGCCGAAGGGGTTGAGGTTGCTGCTGAAGTCGGCCAGGCCCGCCGGGTCAACCCCCAGGGCGGCCAGCTCGGCGTGGTCAAGCGATCCGTGCGCGATCATCGCCCGCCTCCTGCGCCCAGCTCGCCGCCAGGCGCTTCAGCTCGACGGGCAGCCGGCTGCCCGTCGAGCTGAAGCGCCTGGCGGCGAGCTGGGCGCAGGAGGCGGGCGATGATCGCGCACGGATCGCTTGACCACGCCGAGCTGGCCGCCCTGGGGGTTGACCCGGCGGGCCTGGCCGACTTCAGCAGCAACCTCAACCCCTTCGGCCCGCCGACGGCGGTGCGCGCGGCGCTGGCCGGCCTGAACCCCGCGCCCTACCCCGACCGCAGCTGCCACCAGCTGCGCCGCGCCCTCGCCGAGCGCCACGGCTGCGCGCCAGCCACGATCCTGGCCGGGAACGGGGCCAACGAGCTGATCCACCTGGTCGCCCGCGCCCTCCTGCGCCCCGGCGATATCGCCCTGGTGGTCGGCCCCACCTTCGGCGAGTATGCCCACGCCTCTCGGCTGGCGGGCGGGAAGGTCGTCGAGCTGCGCGGCCACGAGCGCGGCCAGTTTCAGCTCGACGCCGAGGCGCTCGCGACGGCGATCAGGCGGGCGCGCCCGCGCCTGGCCTGGCTCTGCGCGCCGAACAACCCCACCGGGGTCGATCTGCCAGCGGAGACCACCCTCGGCCTCGCCGAGGCCTGCGCGGCGGTGGGCGGGATGCTGGTAGTCGACCGGGCCTACCGCAGCTTCCTGCGCGTCGAGGCACAGGGCGACGACCCGCTCGACGCCGCGCCCCCGGCGGGCCTGCTGCGCCTGCACTCGCTGACCAAGAGCTACGCCCTGGCCGGGCTGCGCCTGGGCTACCTCCTCGCCGACGCCGGGCTAATCGCGCGCATCGCCGCCTACCAGCCGACCTGGAGCGTGAGCAGCCCGGCCCAGGCCGCCGGGCTGGCCGCCCTGGCCGACGAGAGGTTCCTGCCAGACAGCATGCCGCAGCTGTGGGCCGGCAGCGACCGCCTGATGGCGGGGCTGGCCGCCATGGGCCTGACCGTCCACCGCGCCGATCTGCCCTTCATGCTCGTGCGCAGCGGCGACGGCGCGGCCGCCCGCGCGGCCCTGCTGCGCCGCAGCTGCGTCGTGCGCGACTGCGCCTCGTTCGGGCTGCCGGCCTGGGTGCGGGTCGCGCCGCTCCGCCCCGAGCAGAACGCCCGGCTGCTTGACGCCTGGGAGGAGGTCGTATGAGCCCAGCCCAAAGAGCGGGGAGGCTCGGAGGGGCCGCTGGCCCCTCCGAAAAAGAATGTTCGCAGAATTCCTTCAGCGAAACCGGGAAACCCGCTCCCGTCCTGATGGTCCTCGGCACCGCCTCGTCGGTGGGCAAGAGCACCCTGGTGGCCGCCCTCTGCCGCATCGCGGCCCGGCGCGGGCTGCGGGTGGCCCCCTTCAAGGCCCAGAACATGAGCAACAACGCCGCCGTCACCGCCGACGGCGGCGAGATCGGGCGCAGCACGGCGGTGCAGGCCGAGGCCGCGCGCGTGGCCCCCACCGTGCAGATGAACCCCGTCCTGATCAAGCCCGAGGGCCATATGCGCAGCCAGATCATCGTCGAGGGCCGGCCATGGCGCTCGCTCGACGCCCTCGACTACTGGCAGCGCAAGGACCTGCTGTGGGAGGTGGTCACGCGCAACCTCGACGCCCTGCGCGGCCAGTACGACCTGGTGATCGCCGAGGGGGCCGGCAGCCCGGTCGAGCTGAACCTCAAGCCGCGCGACATCGTCAACGCGCGGGTGGCCACCTACGCCCAGGCCCGCACCCTGCTGGTCGGCGACATCGACGCCGGCGGGATCTTCGCCCAGCTCCTCGGCACTCTGATGCTGCTGGAACCCGCGGAGCGCGCCCTGATCTGCGGCCTGGTGGCGAACCGCTTCCGCGGCGACCCGGCCCTCTTCCACGACGGGGTCGCCATCCTGGAGCAGCGCAGCGGCCTGCCGGTGCTCGGCGTGGTGCCCTGGGTCGATGATCTCGGCCTGGCCGAGGAGGACGCCGTGGCCCTGGAGCGCGGCCCCGCCCCCGCCGGCGCGGGGGTCGGCATCGCCGTGCTGCGCATCCCGGCCATCGCCAACTTCGACGATGTTGACCCGCTGGCCCGCGAGCCGGGGGTCTATGTGCGTTATGTCGACAGGCCGCACGAGATCGCCGGGGCGGCGGCGGTGATCATCCCTGGCACCAAGCACACCCTGGCCGCGCGGCGCTGGCTCAGCGAGCGCGGGTTCGATGCGGCCCTAGCCAGCTTCCCCGGCGCCGTCGTGGGCATCTGCGGCGGCTACCAGCTCCTCGGCACGCGCATCAGCGACCCGCTGGGCGTCGAGGGCGCCGGCGGCGACGCGCCGGGGCTGGGGCTGCTGCCCGTGGAGACGGTCTTCGCCGCCGAGAAACGCACCGTCCAGATCGAGGCCCGCGCCCATGCCCCCTGGGCGGCGGGCGCGCCCCTGCGCGGCTATGAGATCCACGCCGGGCGCACCGCCGGCCCGGCCGGGATCCCGCTGGCCACGATCACCCGCCGCGGCGAGGCGCCGGACTGCGAGGGCGACGGGTCGATCAGCGCCGACGGGCGGATCTGGGGCTGCTACATCCACGGCATCTTCGCCAACCCGGCCTTCCGGCGCGGCTGGCTGGGCAGCCTGGGCTGGCTGGGCGCGGGGGCGCCGCCACCGCCCGACCCCTACGACCGGCTGGCCGATGTCGTCGCGACGGCATTCGGCGCGGCGCACCTCGCGGCCCTGCTCCAAATATGAGGAGAGCTTCTCCCGGTGGGGGTGTGGGGGCGGCGAAGCCGCCCCACGTTATTTTTTTTGTTGGGGCTGGGCGGCGAAGCCGCCCAGCCCCAACAAAAAGCTGGGTCTGGGGCGCAGCCCCAGGGAGGTTGCGCGAGCCATGGGGGTTGCTGGGCACAGCATTTAGTGCCCGCATAAGATATGGTAACATCCATTTAGATTTCAGTTGCGGCACGCCGCATGGCGCTATAGGAAACTCGGCTATGAAGAAGTCCGCGCAGCGCGAGAGACGCTTCCTGGTGATCCTTGAGCTTATTTTCGTGCTGCTGGCGATAGGCATTGCCAGCACCGGCTACCTGTCATTTCGCGCTACCGCCATACTTCTCAGCCTGCTCATCGCCGTGGTCAGCGCCCGGCTCGTGCTGATCTGGCGGCAGCAGTCCCGCCGCTACGACCGTCGGCAGGAGCAGACGGCGGCGGCGCTGCTCGAAAGCGAGACGCGCTTTCACACCATGTTCGAAGAGCACGGCGCCGTTATGCTGCTCATCGAGCCGCAGGGCGGCATAATCTTTGACGCCAATCGATCCGCCGTGAGCTTCTACGGCTACCCCAAGTCAGCGCTCTGCGCGATGAGCATTAATCAGATCAACATGCTCTCGCCAGAGCAGGTGGCGGCAGAGCGCCAGCGAGCCCTGCATGAGGAGCGCAATTACTTTGTCTTCCCCCACCGGCTCGCCAGCGGGGCGGAGCGCATTGTGGAGGTGTACTCGTCGCCGATCTCGGTGCGAGAGACGCAGGTGCTCTTCTCAATCATCCACGACATCACCGAGCGCAAGCATGCCGAGATCGCGCTGCGCCTGAGCGAGGAGCTGTACCGCAGGCTCATGGAGAGCATGGATAGCGCCGTCCACACCATGGATTACGATGGCCGCTTCCTGTTCATAAACGGCGTAGCCGCGCGCCAGCTAGGCGGCGCGCCCAGCGACTTTATTGATAAGACTATGCACGATCTGTTCCCCGAGCCGGCCGCATCCCGACAGCTGGAGCGGCTGCGCGAGGTGATCGATCAGGACCACGAGGTCACCTCCGAGTGGCGGGGCCTCGTCAATGGCCAGCTTCGCTGGTATCGCTCATCGCTACACCCGATCCACGACGAGACCGGCCGCGCCACCTGCGTGCTGGTCAACTCGACCGACATCCATGATCTCAAGGCGGCGCAGCAGGAGCTGCTGGAGCTGAACCACACGCTGGAGGAGCGGGTCATGCAGCGCACCGCCGAGGTGCAGGACCTCTACGAGAACGCCCCGAACGGCTACCACTCGCTGGATGCCGACGGCAAGATCGCCATGGTTAACCAGACCGAGCTGGCATGGCTGGGCTACTCCCGCGATGAGCTGATCGGTCGCCCCTTCACCGATCTTATCACCGCCCAGAGCCGCAGCGTATTCCAGGAGAGCTACCCGCTGTTCAAGCAGCGCGGCTGGGTGCGCGGCGTCGAGTATGAGATCATCCGCAAAAATGGCACAACCTTCGATGTCCTCCTCGATGCGACCGCGATCTACGACGAGCATGGCCGGTATGTAATGAGCCGCTCCACAATGTTTAATAACACCGAGCGCAAAAAGGCCGAGGAGACCCTACGCCAGGCCAACGCCGAGCTGGCGCGGGCGGCGCGGACTAAGGACGAGTTCCTGGCGAATATGAGCCACGAGCTGCGCACGCCGCTCAACGCCATCCTCGGCCTCAGCGAGGCCCTCCAGGAGGAGTTCTCTGGCCCGCTCAACCCGCGCCAGCACGACTTCCTCCAGAGTATCGAGTCCAGCGGTCGCCACCTGCTCACGCTGATCAACGATATCCTCGATATCTCTAAGGTCGAGGCCGGGCGGCTCGGCATTGAGATCGAGCCCATGCCGGTCGCCGATATCTGCCAGGCCAGCATGGTGTTTGTCAAAGACCTGGCGCTCAGAAAGGCGATCCGGCTCGCGCTCTACATCAACGACCAGACGGCAGAGGTGGCGGCCGACCCGAAGCGCCTGAAGCAGATGCTGGTGAACCTGCTGAGCAACGCCGTCAAGTTCACCCCGGCCG
>JBAXES010000117.1:0-9471 GCA_037140315.1 Chloroflexales bacterium | reverse complement strand
AGCTCGCCCTCGGCGTGGATGAGCTTGGCCCGCTTCTCGCGCTCGGCCTCGGCCTGCTTGGCCATGGCCCGCTGCATGTTCTGCGGCAGCTCCACATCCTTCACCTCGACGATCGTCACCTTGATGCCCCAGGGCTCGGTCTGCTCGTCGATGATCTTCTGGAGCTTCTGGTTGATCGACTCGCGCTGGGCCAGCAGCTCGTCGAGCTCGACCTGGCCGACCACGCTGCGCAGGGTGGTCTGTGAGATCTGCATCGTCGCGCGGATGTAGTCCATCACCTTCGTCACGGCCCAGTTGGGGTTGATCACCTGGAAGTAGAGCACCGCGTTGACCTTGATGGTCACATTGTCGAGGGTGATCACCTCCTGGACTGGCACGTCCATCGTGATCGTGCGCGTGTCGACGCGCACCATGCGCTCGAACACCGGCAGCACGAGGAAGAGGCCGGGGCCGCGGGCGCCCATCAGGCGACCGAGGCGGAAGATCACGCCGCGCTCGTACTCGGGCACGATCTTGATCGCGGAGAGCAGGACCATCAGCACGATGAACGCGAGCAGGGCAACGCACGAAAGAACTACGGCTCCACCCATCTGGGCCTCCTTCTAGCTCACGAAAGCACACTATCAGACGCCATAGGGCGCAGGGTGCTGCGCCCTATGGCGTCTCATCCAGCCGGCGCACGCTGAGGCGCAGCTGGTGGATGGCGGTGATGCGCACGTACTCGCCGGCATCGGCCTCTCCGTTCTCGCAGATAGCGCGCCAGAGCGCGCCCTCGACAAAGACCATGCCATCGGGGGCCAGGCGCTGGCGCACCTCGGCGAGCAGGCCGATCAGGCTCTCCTGGCCGGTAGTGACGGGCCGGCCGCGCGTCCGCACCACCAGGTAGATGCCGACGGCGGCGAACCCGGCGATCAGCAGGGAGACGAGGGCGATCGCCCAGAGGGCCACGGCCACGCCGGGGGCCTGGGCGGCGTCGAACAGGGTGAGGGCGCTCAGCACCAGCACAATCAAGCCAACCAATGTTAGTCCTCCGTGGGAAGGCACGAACAGATCGGCGGCGACGAGCCCGAAGGCGAGCGCGAGGCCGAGGAGGCTCAGCCAGCTCACCGGCAGGGCCAGCAGCCCGACCATGCTGCTGACCAGCAGCACCGCCCCGATCCCGGCCAGGATGCCGACGGCTGGCGTGACGAACTCGGCGTAGATCGCGATCCCGGCCATCACCAGCAGCAGAAAGGCCACGGTCGGGTCGGCCAGCAGCAGCAGGATCTGCTCCGCGACGCTCGGCTCCAGCGGCACGGCCGCGCGGCCGAGGGTGTGGAGCACCAGCTGGCTGCCATCATCCAGCGTCACTGCGCGGCCCTCCAGCGAGGTCAGCAGATCCTGGCCGTCGCGGGCGACGATGTCGACCGCCGGCGGGGTGAGGGCGATGGCCTGCTCGTTGGTGAGCACGGCGCCCACGCGGGCGGCCCGATCGACCCAGGCGTCGCTGCGGCCGCGGGCGCGGTTCCAGCCGCCGAGCTGGCCGACCACCTCGGCGAGGAAGAGGTCGCGCACCTGGGGGGACGTGTCGCCCGTCGGCGCGGCGAGCGGCGCGGCGGCGCCGAAGCTCGTGCCCGGGGCCATGGCGGCCAGGTGCGCGGCGCCGAGCAGCCAGGCCCCGGCGGCGCCCGAGCGCGTCCCGGCGGGGGCGACGTAGACGACGACGGGGACCTTGGCCGCGGCGAGGTCGGCGGCGAGGCCGCGCACATCGCGCAGCACGGCCCCCTCGCCGCCCAGACGGATGATCAGGGCGGTGGCCTGGGCGGCCTCAGCCTCGCGCAGAGCGCGGCGCAGATAGCCCACGGCGTAGCGGCTGATCACCCCATCGACCGCGACGGTGTAGATCGGCCCGCCCGCCTGGGCCCGCGCCGGTGGGGCGGCGAGCAGCGGCGCGAGCGCGATCAGCAGGTAGATCGTGGCGCGGACAACCCGCCACACGGGCCGCAGCTGTGCGAAGTTAGCCATATATCCTGAGGATACGCGGCGAAGGACGACGCGGTAGGCACATCATACCATACCGCATCGCGGCCTGCGGGGCGGGGTGGTACAATCCCAGAATATGTTATCGGCGCGCAGAATCTCCGCGCGACAATCCAGGCCTGTTAGAGCAGCGAGAGGGCATCTATGATCATGACAGAGACCGAGGTGCTAGGAACACTCGCCCGTGTCGGCGCGCTCGTCACCGGCGACCACATCGTCTATACGTCGGGCCGCCACGGGGGCAGTTATGTCAACAAGGACGCGCTCTACCCGCACACCGCGGCCACGAGCGAGGTCTGCGCCCAGATCGCGCAGCACTTCGCGGGGGCGAACATCGAGACGGTGGCCGGGCCGACGGTGGGCGGGGTGATCATGGCCCAGTGGACGGCGCACCACCTCGGGGCGATCCTCGGCCGGGAGATCATGGCCGTCTACGCCGAGGAGGAGCAGAGCGAGGCGGGCAAGGGGCGCAGCTTCCGCCGCGGCTACGACGCGCTGGTGGCCGGGCGGCGCGTGCTGGTGGTGGAGGACATCCTGACCACCGGGGGCTCGGCGCGCACGGTGGTCGAGGCGGTGGAGCGGGCCGGGGGCATCGTGGTCGGCGTGGCCGCGCTCTGCAACCGCGGCGGCGTCACCGCCGAGGTACTGGGCGCCCCCGAGCTCTACAGCCTGGCCAGCGTACCGCTGGAGTCCTGGGCGGCGGCGGAGTGCCCGCTCTGCGCGGCGCATGTCCCGGTCAACACGCGCCTGGGCAAGGGCGCGGCCTTCGTCGCAGCGCATCGAGCGTAAGCTGCGGCGCCGCCATAAATTGCAGGAGCATGCGCCGATGGAAGCCCAGCAGCCCCAACCTACGCCCGCGCCACGGACAGCGCCCCCCCACCTCGACGCCCTCGACGGCATCCGGTGTCTGGCGGCGCTCTATGTTGCCGTCTACCACGCCACCGGCAATGCCGGCTACGCCGGCTACACCCCGCAGTTCCAGAGCCAGCTCTCGACGCCGATGCTGCTGCTGGTGCGGGTGCTTGACTTCGGCATCTACGCCGTGCCCATCTTCATCGTGCTCTCGGGATTCTGCCTGATGCTGCCCCTGGCTCGGCGCAACACCCTGGAGATACCAGGCGGGGTGATAGGCTACCTCAGCCGGCGGGCCTGGCGCATCCTGCCCGCCTATTATGTTACGCTGTTCCTGAGCCTCGGCCTGATCGCCCTCGTGCCCATGCTCCAGGTGCCCCTCGGCACCGCCTGGGACACGAAGATCCCCGTGACGCTGGGCGCGTTCTTCTCGCACCTGTTCTTGCTCCACGACTTCCACACCAGCTGGATCTACAAGATCAACGGCCCCATGTGGAGCATCGCCATCGAGTGGCAGATCTACTTCCTGTTCCCCGCCGTGCTGCTGCCGCTGCTGCGCCGGACAAACATCGTCGTGACGGTGATCGTCGCTACCGTGGTTGGCATGCTGCCTCACTTTCTCCTGCCGATCGGCAGGAATCTCGACGACTCACACTTCTGGTTTGTCGGCCTGTTCGCGATGGGCATGGGAGCCGCGCTGATCGCCTTCAGTGACGACCCGCGCCTGACGGCCTACCGCACGAGGGTGCCGTGGCGCGCCATCGGCGCGGTACTCGTGGCTGGGCTGCTGGCGACCATGGCGCTGGAGAGGGTGTGGCTAGACCAGTACCCCTTCATCTGCGACCCGCTGATCGGACTGGCCGTCATGTCCTGGCTTGTGCGCTACGGCGTGGTGCTGCGCCAGGGCGGGAAGCCCTTGCTCATCCAGCGCCTCGCCGAGGCCCCGGCCCTCGTCAAGCTGGGCACATTCTCTTACAGCATCTACCTGATCCACAGCCCGATCCAGGCGCTGGTGAATGTGGAGACCTTGCGCGTCCCCATGTCCACCGACGCCCGGCTCGCCCTCCAGATCTGCGTGGTTACGCCGCTCGCCGTCTTCTGCGCCTATCTCTTCTACCTCGTGGTCGAGCGGCCCTCCATCCAGCTCAATGAGCGCCGCAGGGCCGCCCTGCTGCACGCGCCGCCCATATAGCCGGTGACGTGTTGGGCTTTGGCGGCGAATCGGTCAAAGCCCAACACGTCATCGGCGGGCCTAGTACTGCGTCCGAGCTTCTATGCCGGGCTGGGAGAGGCGCGGAGAGGGCTTGTCCCTCTCCGCAAAAACCCCTTTAACCCTTCAAATAAGCTCGGACGGAGTATTAGAGATCGGCCAGCCGCGCGCGCAGCGCGAGCAGGGCGGCGCGCGCGGCCTCCAGGCCATCGCGCTCGCGCTGCACCACGCTGGCCGGGGCCTTGCCCACAAAGCCCTCGTTGGCGAGCTTAGCCTCGCGGCGGCCCACGTCGGCCTCGGCCTGCTCCAGGTCTTTGCCCAGGCGGGCGCGCTCGGCGGCCAGGTCGATCAGGCCGGCCAGGGGCAGGTAGGCTTCCACCGTGCCGATCACGATCGCCGCCGACTGGCCCGGCTTAGTCTCCAGCGCCTCGACGATCTCCAGCCTCTCGATGTCCGCGCGGCCCAGGCGCGCGATCAGCGCCGCCTGCGCGCGCAGCATCGCCGCGCGCTCGCCGGCCACCACCGTGGCCGCCACCCAGCGCGCCGGCTCCACCTTGTACTCGCTGCGGATGTTGCGGATGGCCACGATCAGCTCCTGCACGAGCCCCCAGTCCGCCTCGGCCTGCGCGTCGATCAGCGCCCCGTCGCCCGGCGGGTACTCGGCCAGCATCAGGCTGTGCGCGGGGCCGGGCACCACGCCCGCAACGCGGGTCAGATACTGCCAGGCCTCCTCGGTCACAAACGGGATGTAGGGGTGCAGCAGGCGCAGGCTGCCCTCCAGCACCGTGTAGAGCACCTCGCGGGTGAGGTGGGCGCGCCGCTCATCGCCCTCCAGCTGCACCTTGGCGATCTCCACGTACCAGTCGGCGAACTCGCCCCACAGGAAGTCCTGCATCTGGCGGCCGGCCTCGCCGAAGTTATAGCCCTCCATCAGCCGGTTCACGTCCAGGCAGAGCCGGTGGTAGCGCGACATGATCCAGCGGTCGGCGAGGGTGTAGTCGAAGTCGTGCAGGCAGGCGGCCCCGACCACGCTCCCCTCGGCGCGGGGCAGGTCGCCGAGCTTGCTGATCACAAAGCGGGTGATGTTCCAGATCTTGTTGGCGAAGTTGCGGGCCGACTCGATCCGCTGCGGGTTGAGGTTCATGTCCTGGCCGGGCGTGCCCGAGGTGGCCAGGGTGAAGCGCAGGGCGTCGGTGCCCTGCTCGCCCATCACCACAAGCGGGTTGACCACATTGCCGTAAGACTTCGACATCTTGCGACCGTGCTCGTCGCGCACCAGGCCGTGCAGGTAGATGGTGTGGAAGGGCTCGGTGCCGGTGAGGTAGCAGCCCATCATCATCATGCGCGCCACCCAGAAGAACAGGATGTCGTAGCCCGTCTCCATGACGCTGGTCGGGTAGAAGCTGGCCATGTCCGGCGTCTGGTCGGGCCAGCCTAGGGTGCTGAAGGGCCAGATGCCGGAGGAGAACCAGGTGTCGAGCACGTCGGGGTCCTGCGTGGCGCCCTCGGGCGGGGCCTCGTCAGGGCCGGGGACGACCATCGTGCCGTCGGGCAGGTACCAGACCGGGATGCGGTGGCCCCACCAGAGCTGCCGGGAGATGCACCAGTCCTCGATGTTCTCGAGCCAGTGGTAGTAGACCTTCTCGAAGCGCTCGGGGATGATCTTGGTGCGGCCCTCGCGCACGGCGGCCAGGGCCAGGTCGGCCAGGGGGCGCATCTTGACGAACCACTGCTCGGAGAGCAGGGGCTCGATCACCTCGCCGCCGCGCTGGCTGATCCCGACGCTCATGGTGTGCGGTTCGGTCTTCACCAGCAGCCCCTCGCGCTCTAGGTCGGCGATCATCGCCTTGCGGGCGGCGAAGCGCTCCATGCCCTGGTAGGGGCCGCCCTCAGCGTTCACCGTGGCGTCCTTGGTCAGGATGGTGATCTGGCGCAGGCCGTGGCGCTTGCCGACCTCGTAGTCGTTCTTGTCGTGGGCGGGGGTGATCTTCACCGCGCCGGAGCCGAACCCCTTATCGACATACTCGTCGGCGATGATCGGGATGTGGCGGCCCAGCGCGGGCAGCACCGCAGACTTGCCGAGCAGGGCGGCGAAGCGCTCGTCGCCGTGGGCGGTGGCGATCGCCGTGTCGCCCAGGATGGTCTCGGGGCGGGTAGTGGCCACGGTGATCCACTCGGTCGCGCCCTCGGCCCACTTCCCGCTGCCCCATGGATGGGCTGGCCCGGCCCAACTGTTCCCCGTCCCCTGTTCCCCGTCCCCTACCACCGGGTAGCGCACGTACCAGATCGAGACATTGCGCGTCTCGTACTCGACCTCGAGGTCGCTCACGGCGGTGCCGAGGGTGGGCGACCAGTTGACCAGGTAGGTGCCCTTATAGATCAGGCCGTCGTCGTGGAGCCGCTTGAAGGCGGTGTGCACCGAGCGCGAGAGGCCGGCGTCGAGGGTGAAGCGCTCGCGCGCCCAGTCGCACGACGCGCCGAGGCGGCGCATCTGGCTGAGGATCTGGCCGCCGTACTTCTCCTTCCACTCCCAGGTGCGGCGCAGGAACTCCTCGCGGCCGACGGCCTCGCGGGAGCTGCCCTCGCTGCGCAGGAGCTTCTCGACCTGCGACTGGGTGGCGATGCCGGCGTGGTCGGTGCCGGGCACCCAGAGCGTCTGGAAGCCCTGCATGCGCCGCCAGCGGATCATCAGATCCTCGATCGTCACAAACATCGCGTGGCCGAGGTGCAGCTCGCCGGTGACGTTGGGCGGCGGGATGGAGATCACGAAGGGCGGCCTGGGGGCGTCGGCGCGGGGCGCGAAGAATCCGCTGCGCTCCCACCACGTATAGAGGGACTGCTCGACCGGCTGGTGCTCGTAGGCCTTCGCCATCTCCGCCGGGCGCGCGGGCTGGGTGTCGGGGTTGGTCATGCTATCCTCAGATGAACGACTTTCTGCTGGGCGCATTATAGCATCGCGGCGTCGCTGCCACGATGCGATGCCCCCCGCACCCCCGGGGCTGCGCCCCATGCGCATCAAGGTAAGCCTTGGAGCGGGGGCTTGGGGGCCTGCGGCCCCCGGAATTTCTTGTTGTTTTGTTGCCGGCAACAACACTGCGCACGGTGAGGGTGTGGGAGAGCTTCGCTCTCCCACAAAAAAACTGATTGTGCTGCGGTGCGGCGTAGCCGCGCCGCAGCACAATCAGTGCGGCATGTGCCTGCTGGGCACAAAATAACACAGGCTTTAGGGCGGCAGCCCTAAACTTGAATTCATAAGGTACACCTATGCATAAGCTATGGATCGACGGCCAGTGGGCCGACACCCAGGGCGGCGGCGCGGTGGCGGTGGAGAACCCCGCCACCGGCGACGTGATCGCCGAGGTGACCGACGCCTCGCGGGCCGACGTGGCCGCCGCCGTGGCCGCCGCGCGGGCCGCCTTCTACGACGGGCGCTGGTCGCGCCTGACCCCCGGCGAGCGCTCGAAGGCCCTCTGGAAGCTGGCCGACCTGATGGAGGCCAAGGCCGAGGATCTGGCCCGCGTCGAGTCGCAGAACACCGGCAAGCCCTACGCCTACCTCAGCCTCGGCGGCGACCTGCCCTTCGCCATCGATAACCTGCGCTTCTTCGCCGCCGCCGCCCGCGACACCCACGGCGCGCGGGCCGGCGAGATCGCTGCCGGCTACACCAGCATGTTCCGCCGCGAGCCGGTGGGCGTAGTCGGCCAGATCGCCCCCTGGAACTACCCGCTGATGATGGCGATCTGGAAGCTCGGCCCGGCCCTCGCCGCCGGCTGCACGGTGGTGCTCAAGCCCGCGCCCAGCACGCCGCTGACCACGCTCATGCTCGCTGAGCTGAGCGCCGAGGCCGGCATCCCCCCCGGCGTGATCAACGTCGTCACCGGCGGCAACGACGTCGGCCAGGCCCTTGTCGAGCACCCCGACGTGCGCATGGTCAGCATCACCGGCTCCACTGGCACCGGCAAGAAGGTGATGAAGACTGCGGCCGACACGCTCAAGCGCGTCCATCTGGAGCTGGGCGGCAAGGCCCCCTTCATCATCTTTGAGGACGCCGACCTCGAGCAAGTGGCCGCCAAGGCCGCCTTCGCCGCCACCATGAACACTGGCCAGGACTGCACCGCCGCCACCCGCGTCTACGTCGACCGCGCGCGGCTCGGCCAAGCCCAGGAGGCGATCGTCGCGGCGATGCGCCAGGTGAAGCTGGGCGACCCCTTCGCCGACGACACCGAGATGGGGCCGCTGGTGAGCAACCTCCAGCGCGAGCGGGTGGCCGGCTTCGTCGAGCGGGCCAGGCGCGCAGGCGCGCGGGTGCTCACCGGCGGGGCCCCCCCGCCCGGGTATGATGTCGGCTACTACTACCAGCCGACCGTGATCGCCGACGCCGACCAGAATGCCGAGATCATCCAGAGCGAGGTCTTTGGCCCGGTGCTCACCGTCAGCCCGTTCGATGGTGAGGCCGAGGCCGTCCGCCTGGGCAACGATGTGCCCTACGGACTGGCCGCCTCGCTCTGGACAAACGACGTTGGTCGGGCCATGCGCCTGGCCGCCCAGCTCGAGTTCGGCACGGTCTGGATCAACGACCACCTGCCCCTGGCCTCCGAGGGGCCGCACGGCGGATTCAAGCAGTCCGGCTTCGGCAAGGATATGTCCGCCGAGGCGGTGGGCGACTACCAGATCACCAAGCACGTGATGGTGAAATTGTAGGGAGAGTTCAAGCGAGGGCTTCGCCCCCCCTTGAACCATCCCATAGGCATATGGGAACAAAGAGAGCAACCTCCGCCGTCCGCTTCGACCACGTGAGCCGCCGCTTCGGCGAGGTGCGCGCCGTCGACGACGTCAGCTTCGAGGTCTACGACGGCGAGTTCTTCGCGATGCTCGGCCCCTCGGGCTCGGGGAAGACCACCTGCCTGCGCATGATCGCCGGCTTCGACCAGCCCACCGCCGGCGGCATCGCCATCCACGGCCAGGATGCGGCAGGCCTGCCGCCCTACGAGCGCGACGTGAACACGGTCTTTCAGGACTACGCGCTCTTCCCGCATATGAGCGTGGCCGACAACGTGGGCTACGGACCGATGCTGCGCAAGGTGCCCAAGGCCGAGCGCGCGCGCATGGTGGACGAGCTGCTGGAGCTGGTGCGGCTGACCGGCTATGGCCACCGCCGCCCGGCCCAGCTCTCCGGCGGGCAGCGCCAGCGCGTGGCCCTGGCCCGCGCCCTGATCAACCGCCCGCGCGTGCTGCTGCTCGACGAGCCCCTCGGCGCCCTCGACCTCAAGCTGCGCCAGGAGATGCAGCTTGAGCTCAAGGCCATCCAGCAGCGCGTCGGCATCACCTTCATCTACGTGACCCACGACCAGGAGGAGGCGCTGACCATGAGCGACCGCCTGGCCGTGTTC
>JBAXES010000116.1:0-9484 GCA_037140315.1 Chloroflexales bacterium | reverse complement strand
ACCGGCTACCGCTCGCCCTCGGCCGACTTCTCGGCGGCCACGCTCGGCCTGCTCGAGGAGTACGGCTTCCGCTACGACTCGAGCCTGATGGCCGACGACTTCACGCCCTACCGCCCGCGCGTCGGCGATGTCGTCAGCCGGGATCAGCCGCTGGTGCGCGGTCGCGAGGCCCGCCTGTGGGAGATCCCGGTCTCCTTCGAGTTCGACGACTGGCCGCACTTCCAGTTTACCTTCGCGCCCTACCGCAATGGCACCTCGGCCCCCAGCAAGGTGCTGGAGATCTGGGCGGCCGATGTGGACTGGATGCACGCCAACGTCGACGGCGGGGTGCTGACGGCGATGATGCACCCGCAGGTGATCGGCCGCGCCCACCGCATCGCTATGCTCGATCAGTTCATCGCCCACTGCCGCGCCCACGAGGGCCTGTCCTTCGCGCGGCTCGGCGACGTGGCCCAGGGGTTACTCGCAGGAGGGGCGCGCTCACCATACGGTGATCGAGACCGGGGCGCGCTCACTCTTTGGCACAGGGAGTGATACCCCGGTGCCGTGCGTGCATTGGCCCAGGTTGTCGTCAGGGTGGTCAGTTTTCCTCAGCGGACATCGTGTCGGTTCACCCCTGGCTGGCCACCACCACCACCGTGCGAATCTGCAAAACACGCCTTGCGCCCGTGTGGGCGGGCATGGTCGTCCATTCGGCGTGCGCCGAGATTGAGGGGCCATCCCTGAGCATCGCCGCCGACGACTCGCCGCTCCATCGCACCCGCCTGACCTGCGTTGAGGGCCTGGGCACCACCGCGACCATGAGGGCAAGCGCCTGTTTGATCAGCTCACCTAACCTTCCCCCGCCAAAGACCTAACGTAATACCTCACTTTGGTGAGCTGTCAGGCGCGCCGCGCGCTGCTATGCTCAGGGTACGTAACGGTCGCACGACATATCGACGGTGCGGTGCTGCTGCTCATCGCCACCTCCTGCGAGCGGCAGGAAATCCCTGCCCATCAGCAGTATGGGGGATGCTCGCACACCACGGCTATCGGCGCAGCCGAATCTCGTTGCGCAACCCGTGGGTAATTGGGGCCAAATTTGGGTGACAGGGTGAGTTTTGCTCTACTGCCATGTTTCAATCCAGCTTGACCGTTCGGCGGTCAGCCCGCCAGCCCGCCAGCCCGCCACAATGGCCTATGTCAGGCTGGCGGGCTGGCAGGTTGTAAAGCCCAAACCGTCGATCCTGAAGCATGCCTTAATGAAAGTGTGCTAAGATCGAGCTCCTACAAGGTAGAGGACACGATGCCTGACTCACTGCTTGGCTCGACTGAGCGCCCAACGCAGCAGATGAGGGCACATGTCACAGACCGCGCTATAATAGGGACAAACCGCCTATCACGCAGTTAAGGAGCACGCGCTATGGCCACCACGAGCGAGCGGCCTGTCCTCACCGACTCGGGCATCTCCGTCGAGCCGGTCTACCGCACTGAGGACGCCGGCGCGCCCCAGCCCGACCCGGGGGCGTACCCATTCACGCGCGGGGTCTACCCCACCATGTACCGCGGCCGGCTCTGGACGATGCGCCAGTACGCCGGGTTCTCCAGCGCCCGCGAGAGCAACCTGCGCTACCGCTACCTGCTGAGCCAGGGTCAGACCGGCCTCTCGGTCGCCTTCGACCTGCCCACCCAGCTCGGCCTCGACAGCGACGACCCGCGCGCCGAGGGCGAGGTCGGCAAGGTCGGCGTGGCTATCGACAGCCTGCGCGATATGCAGACGCTCTTCGCCGACATCCCGCTCGATAAAGTCACCACCTCGATGACGATCAACGCCCCGGCCAGCGTGCTGCTGCTGCTCTACGAGCTGGTGGCCGAGGGCCAGGGCGTCAGCCCCGACAAGATCGGCGGGACGATCCAGAACGACATCCTCAAGGAGTACGCCGCCCGCGGCACCTACATCTTCCCGCCGCGCCCGAGCATGCGCCTGATCACCGACATCTTCGCCTACTGCGCCGACCGCATCCCCGGCTGGAACACGATCAGCATCAGCGGCTACCACATCCGCGAGGCCGGCGCGACGGCGGTGCAGGAGATCGCCTTCACCCTGGCCGATGGCATCGCCTATGTGGACGCGGCGGTCAAGGCCGGCCTCGATGTCGATACGTTCGCCCCCCGGCTCTCCTTCTTCTTCGTCGCCAACCCGAACTTCCTTGAGGAGGTGGCCAAGTTCCGCGCCGCCCGCCGGATCTGGGCCACCATTATGAAGGAGCGCTTCGGCGCCAAGAAGGCCTCCAGCCAGATGCTGCGCTTCCACACGCAGACATCGGGGGCCAGCCTGACGGCCCAGCAGCCGCTCAACAATGTGGTCCGCACCACGATCGAGGCCCTGGCGGCTGTGCTCGGCGGCACCCAGAGCCTGCACACCAACGGCTTCGACGAGGCCCTCAGCCTGCCGACCCAGCAGGCCGCCACCCTGGCCCTGCGCACCCAGCAGATCATCGGCTTCGAGAGCGGCGTGGCGGACACGTCCGACCCGCTGGCCGGCTCGTACGTGGTCGAGGCGCTCACCGATGAGCTTGAGCGCCAGGCCCGCGCCCTCATGGCCCAGATCGACGAGATGGGCGGCGCGGTGGACGCCGTCGAGCGCGGCTGGGTCCAGGAGCAGATCGCCGACTCGGCCTACGCCTACCAGAAGCGCGTCGAGTCCGGCGAGCGGGTGGTGGTGGGCCTGAACAAGTTTGTTGATAACGCGGCGACGGATGTGCCGATCTTCAAGCTCGACGAGAACGTGACCCGCGAGCAGACCGAGGGCCTGGCGAGGCTGCGGGCCGAGCGCGACTCGGCTGCGGTGGCGGCGGCCCTGGCCGAGCTCAAGGCCACCGCCGAGGGCACCGGCAGCCTGCTGCCGCCCATGCGCGAGGCCCTGCGGCGCTACGCCACCATCGGCGAGGTGTGCGGGGTGCTCCGCGAGGTGTGGGGCGAGTACCGCCCTGAGGTTCGCCTCTAGCCGCCGCCCTCAAGCCACAACGCGCGACGCGCACCATCGCAGCGAAGCTGGCGATGGTGCGCGTCGCGCGTTGTTACGCGGCGTTCTGCCGCTGGACCGACGGCTGCACCGGCACATTCGGGCCGCAGTAGGCGAGCCGGCCGCTCTCCCAGCGGGCCAGGCCGGTGGCGCAGAGCCAGGCCGCCACGGTGGCCGAGCGGCGGACGGCGGTGCTCTGGGCGAGCGGCGCGAGCCCCTGCAGCACGGCGGCGATCTCGGTGCGCCGCAGGCCCTCATCGCCGGAGCGCATGGCCACCACAACCGAGCGGGTCGGCTCGCGCTGGAGCAGCATCCGCCGCAGGGAGGTGCGCTGATCGGCCTGGTTGTAGCTGGCGAAGGCCCGGCCAAACGGGGTGAGCTCGATCGGGTCGCCGGGCTTGCCGGGCTTCACAAAGCCGAGGATGCGCGCGGCCTGCGTGTAGTAGAGCCCCTGGCGGGCGACCTTCGTGCCGATGTAGACACCGATCTCGTCGGGCTGCGTCTTCCCGCGCGCAATCGCCTCGGGCACTAGCGCAACGTCCCAGAGTACATCTGCCTGCGGGATATCGACCGTCTCGTGGCTCATAGGCTCCTCACTCGTGCTTGGTGTGTGTGACTCTGCCGCTAGGTTGTGTGTGCGAACATGTGTTTGGTTCCTGTGTTCTATAATACCCAAAACTTTGCGGTTGTCAAGCCCCAGATGAATCCTCTAGGTCAACGTCGTTTTTTGTGGCAGAGCGGAGCTCTCCCACACCCTCACCACAGACCTGCTTTTTGTTAGGTTTTGGCGGCGAAGCCGCCAAAACCTAACAAAAAAACGTGGGGGCGGCGAAGCCGCCCCCACACCCCCACCGGGAGGTCAGTCCGCCAGGGCTGCGATGCGCTCGTGCGTGCTCGGCAGCTCGCCCCGCGCGAAGCCCGCCACGTCGATCCTGAGCAGCAGCGCCATGCACGCCGCGAGGCCGACCGCCTCAAGCAGAAACACCGAGCCGTAGGCCAGCGTGAGCGAGCCGGTCAGCGCCAGCACGGCGTCGCGCATCAGGCCACCGAGGGCCATGCCCACGCCTCGGAAGACCAGCTGGGCCAGAGACCACAGGCCCAGGTAGGCCCCAGCGTGCTTATCCGAGGTCATCGCCATCAGCAGGCTGATCGTGCCGACGGTCTGGATGCCGAAGCCGAAGCCGAAGAAGGCCAGCACCGGCAGCATCGCCGCCTGGATCTTCAGGATCGCCACCACGCCCAGCAGCGCCAGGGAGATCATGGTCAGCCCGAGGCCCACCTGGGTCGTGCTGGTCTGCTCGTGGGGTGCCCACTTGCGCGTGAAGATCGTGCCGCCGATCATCGCCACCAGCACCGCCAGGCCCCAGACCGCGTTCCAGCGCGTGGTCGCCCCCACATCGAGCCCGAACACGTCGCCGCCGAAGGGCTCAAGGATGGTGTCCTGAGCAAACACGCTGATCATGCCGAGCGATAGGAAGATGAAGAAGTTGCGCGCGCGCGGGTCGCCCCAGATCTCGCGCATCGCGTCGCGCATGGGCAGGTGCGCATCGCTGGCCTGCAGGGCCGGGGCCTGCCGGTCCTCGCCCAGCAGCGAGAAGAACCAGAACGGCAGGGCCAGGCCGGTGCCGATCAGCACCGCCCGCCAGAGGCTGGCCGGGTCATACTGCTTGACCAACACCCCGTAGAGGGCCGGCGCCAGCGAGAATGAGAACAGCAGCATGATCTGCGCGATGCTCAGGGCCTGCCCGCGCTTCTTCGGCGGCGCGCTGTCGCGCAGCAGCGCCATATAGGGGCTGCCGGAGATCAGCGTCCCCGCCCCGCACACGACGAAGCAGATGGTCGCCAGCAGCCAGCCGGCCCACGACTGCGGGTTCTCGGCCAGCAGGATCGTCGAGGGCGGGATGAGCAGCAGCGCCAAGGACATCATGAGCCGCCCGCCCCAGATGTAGGGCAGGCGGTGCTTGCCCATGATCGGGTGGGTGTCGGATCGGTTGCCCGCCCAGATGCTCAGCGGGGCCAGCAGGTAGCGCAGGGCCGCGAGGAGCGATACGGGGCCTGCGGGCAGGCCTAGGTTGCTGATCAGGATGCGGTTCCAGACCGCCGAGAGCAAGATGTCAGAGAGCGCTGATCCGATGTGAAATGATCCAATCTTTAGCGTGCGCCCCATGTTCAGGCGTTCCTGGTCCGCATCCATTCCCGCTTCCTTCTTATGTGTGTTAGGCGTTGGCTGGCAGGATTATAGCTCTCTATGTAACGAGTATGAACTACCACGTCATATGCCGGGCCGCAGCCGCGCCGATGCATGTTCTGCCACATCAGCCACCTATGCCGCTGTGATGGCCTACAGCCCGATCTGCGATACCGCCCCCCGCGCCCTGCGCCGGTCCTCGGTTAATAATCCTCTGCCATGGTTGTCGAACCTGATGACTTCACCCGAGTATGGGGGATCCCGCCCGCGATGGTACAATGCCGCTGCCGACGACCGCGCCGATCCGCGCGCTACCCCAAGGAGGACCCGCATGGCCCAGACCGTCCCCGCGCGCAGCGCGATACCCGCCGCCTATACCTGGGACGCCCACAGCGTCTTCCCGAGTGATGCTGCCTGGGAGGCCGCCGCCAGCGCGCTGAGCGACCGCATCCCCGCGATCGCCGCCTACGCGGGGCGCCTGTCCGAGGGCCCCGCCGTGCTGGCCGACTACCTGGCCCTCGCTGAGGAGCTGCTGCGCGCCGCCAGCCACGTGGGCGTCTACGCGCGTATGTTCTACGCGGTGGACACGGCCGACCACGTGGCCCAGGCGAAGACCGACCGCGCCCAGAGCCTGCACACGCGCCTGGGTGCGGCGATGGCCTTCGGCGAGCCCGAGCTGCTGGCGATCGGCGGCGCGACCCTGGCCGCCTGGGCGCAGCAGGAGCCGCGCCTGGCCCACTACGCGCACCACTTCGCCCGCCTCACGCTCCGCGCCGACCACGTGCGCTCCGCTGAGGTGGAGGCCCTGCTGCGCCAGCTCGGCGACCCCTTCGGCGCGGCGGCGTCGACCCACGGCATTCTGGCGAACGCCGACATGCGCTTTGATCCGGCCCGCGATCAGGCCGGCGAACCCTATGAGATCGCCCAGGGCACGATCAATGCCCTGATCACCCACGCCGACCCAGCGGTGCGTAGGAGCGCATGGGAGAGCTACGCCGACGCGCATCTGGCCGCCCGCAACACCATGGCCAGCTGCCTGGCCGCCGGGGTGAAGCAGAACGTCTTCGCCGCCCGCGCCCGCCGCTACGGCTCGTCGCTGGAGGCCGCCCTGACCCCGAACGAGATCCCGCTGGAGGTCTTCCACAATCTGATCGCCACCTTCAGGGCCCAGCTGCCCACCTGGCACCGCTACTGGCGGGTGCGCAGGCAGGCCCTCGGCCTGCGCGAGCTGCACGTCTGCGACACCAAGGCCCCGCTCACCAGCGCGCCGATGGAGGTGCCCTACACGCAGGCGGTGGACTGGATCTGCGATGGGATGGCCCCCCTCGGGGCAGCGTACGTGGCCGCTATGCGCCGTGGCCTCACCGAGCAGCGCTGGGTGGATGTCTACCCGAACCGGGGCAAGCGCGCCGGGGCCTTCTCGATGGGCGCGCCCGGCACCCACCCCTTTATTATGATGAGCTACAACGATGATATCTTTGGCCTGAGCACCCTGGCCCACGAGATCGGCCACTCGATGCACTCCTACTACACGCGCCGCACCCAGCCCTTCGTCTACGCGCACTACGGACTCTTTGTGGCCGAGGTGGCCTCCAACTTTAACCAGGCTGTGGTGCGCAGCCACCTGCTCAGCACGCTCAGCGCGCGCGACCAGCAGATCGCGATTATCGAGGAGGCAATGGCCAACTTTCACCGCTACTTTTTTATTATGCCCACGCTGGCCCGCTTCGAGCTGGCTGTCCACGAGCGCGTCGAGGCCGGCGGGGCGCTCACGGCGGCCTACCTGATCGACCTGATGGCCGACCTCTTCGCCGAGGGCTACGGCGACGAGGTCGTGCTAGACCGACCGCGCGTCGGCAGCACCTGGATGCAGTTCTCGACCCACCTCTACGCGAACTTCTATGTCTACCAGTACGCCACTGGCATCTCGGGCGCCCACGCCCTGGCCCGCGGGGTGCTGGCCGGCGAGGTCGGCGCCGCCGAGCGCTACCTCCAGTTCCTCAAGGCCGGCAGCTCGCGCTACCCGCTCGACGCCCTGCGCCTCGCCGGGGTCGATATGGCCTCGCCCGCGCCGGTTGAGGCGACCTTCGGCGTCCTCGCCGGACTCGTCGATCGCCTGGAGGCGCTCTTCTGCTAGGCCCGCCGACCGGCGCGGGTGCGGGGGCACCGCCGCCCCCGCTTTTGTTGTTCGGTGTCTGCGAGATCGGCTGTCTTTCGCGTTAAGTTAAAAATAAGTTAACAGAAAGGACAGCTATGCACAACCTTCACCCGCGACTTGCCAGGGCCGTCGCGCTCACCACGCTGATCGCGCTAGGCTGGACTCTGGCCCTCGCCGCGCCGAGCAACTCGATCTACCTGCCGCTGATCAGCACCGCATCGAGCGCCAAACAGAACCCACTGCACAGCGGCCAGGCCACCTACTATAACGAGGCCGACGGCACCGGCAACTGCGCCTTCGACGCCATCCCCGGCGACCTGATGGTCGCCGCCATCAGCCACGTCGACTACAGCGACCCGCAGCCGGCCGCTTACTGCGGGGCCTACGTCGAGCTCACCGGGCCGAAGGGCACGATCACGGTGCGGATCGTCGATAAGTGCCCCGACATCGGCTGCGCGGCCGGGCACCTCGATCTCAGCCCCAGCGCCTTCGACATGATCGCCGATCATAACCTCGGTCGGGTGCCAATCACATGGCGCGTCGTCAGCCCAAGCCTGAGCGGGCCGATCGTCTACCACTTCAAGGACAGCAACAACCCATACTGGATGGCGGTGCAGATCCGCAACCACCGCAACCCGATCGCCAAGTTCGAGTACCAGAACAGCAAGGGTGTCTGGGTGAGCGTTGACCGCGTTGACTACAACTACTTTGTGGAGCCCACATATGTAGGCCCGGGGCCGTACACCTTCCGCGTCACCGACAGCTACGGCAACGTGCTGGTGGACAGCGGGGTCGCCGGCGGCGATAACATCTCGCGCAGCGGCGCGGCGCAGTTTCCGGCGGGGCCGTGATACATACACTCCTCTAACGAGGCGCAGACGCCGATCTAACACTCACGCCGTATGCTATCTACACACCCGCAAGGGAATGGCGAACGTACGATAGACGACATAGAAGCGATGAGGAGGAAAGCGATGGCAACGATGACTCGTTGGGACCCGTTCCAGGACGCGATGAGCCTGCGCGAGGCGATGAGCCAGCTGTTTGAGGAGAGCCTTGTCCCAAGCATCCCGTCGGCGCAGAGCGGCCAGGGCTTTGTGCCCGCGCTCGACCTGAGCGAGAGCCCCGACGCCTATCTGGTTGAGGTGGCGGTGCCGGGGATGCAGGCCGAGGATATGAAGCTGACCTTCGAGAACGGCGTGCTGACCATTGTCGGCGAGGTGAAGCGGGAGGCCGAGCAGAAGGATCGCACCTACCACCGCGTCGAGCGCCGCTACGGCCGCTTCAGCCGCAGCATCACCTTCCCCACCACCGTGAAGGGCGACGCGATTGTGGCCAAGCTGGAGCACGGCGTGCTTCACCTGGCCCTGCCCAAGGCCGAGGAGGTCAAGCCCCGCCAGATCACGATCAATGTGAGCTAGGCTCAATCACAAGCGGGGGCGACAGCAATGCCGTCGCCCCCGCTTGTGATTCAGGGGCATCCCGCCAGCCCGCGATGTGTTAGAGTGCGCACAGCGGGGCGGGGATATGCGGAGCCGACATATATGGACGACCTGACGATCACGCCGATGGATGCGGCGGCGGCCGCGGCGGCCACGGCCTGGCGCTACCCGCCGCCCTACGCGTCCTACAATCTTGACGATGACCCGGCGCTGCTGATCTCCGTCTTCAGCAACCCCGCCTACGGCTACTTCCAGCTGTGCGAGGGCAGCCAGCTGGCTGGCTTCTGCTGCTTCGGCGACGAGGGGCAGATATGTGGCGGCGACTACGCCGCGCCCGCCCTGGATGTGGGCATCGCCATGCGGCCCGACCTGACCGGGCGCGGGCTAGGGCGGCGCTACATGGGCGCGGTGCTGGCCTTCGCCGAGGCGCGCTTCCGCCCGTCGGCCCTGCGGCTGACGGTGGCCTCGTTTAACATGCGCGCCCGCCAGCTCTACGCTCGGATGGGCTTCCGCAGCGCCCAGCAGTTTGTCTCGCCGGCCAGCGGGCGCGAGTACCAGGTGATGCTGCGCGACGCATCGTGAGTGGGCCCTACATGCTCAGCCGCCCGGTGATCGCGGCGCGCAGCGCGTCGTCGGCGGCGGGCGGGGCGAAGGTGTGCAGCCCAAAGTGCTCGGCGATATCCGTACAGGCG